>NZ_JANHGP010000056.1:0-36410 GCF_024494585.1 Acinetobacter sp. 5862 | reverse complement strand
GTTTAATTCGTCTGATCACAGATACTTTATAAAGCATTTTAATACTTTTTTGAATCTGTCAATGCGTAAGTCCTATTATATTTATAGGATGAAAAAAAGCCACCCTAGGATGGCTTTTTAGACTAAAGTAACAACACCTTAAAGCGCAGCAATCTGATCCATATTCGCTTTAATCTTCGCTAACTGATCAGCAAACTCAGCTAATTTCGCTTTTTCACCCTCAACGACAGCCGCAGGTGCTTTCGCCACAAAACCTTCATTACCAAGCTTAGTCGCAATTTGGTCATGCTGCTTTTGTACTTTGTCTAAGTCTTTTTGTAGGCGACCAAGTTCCGCTTTCGGGTCAATTAAACCTTTCATTGGAACAAATACAGACACGTGACCCACAACAGATGAAGATGACAATGGTGGTTGCTCAGCATCAGCCAAGAAAGTAATGCTTTCTACTTTTGCTAGAGCTTTAAACAACGCTTCAATACGTGTGATCTGTGCTTTTTCAGCTTCCGTTGTGTTTTGAAGCAACACTGGTAATAAACGTGCATTACCTAAGCCCATTTCACCACGGATGTTACGCACCGCACCAATCAAACCTTGTAACCACTGCATGTCCGCTTCAGCTTGCTCATTAATTTTCTCTTGAGCAGGCACAGGGTATGCCGCAGTCATAATGGTTTTGCCTTCAATACCCAGCATTGGCGCAAGCGTTTGCCAAATTTCTTCAGTCAAGTACGGCATAATTGGGTGGGCTAAACGTAAAGACGCTTCCATCACCGCCAATAACACACGACGAACTTCTGCTTTGCGTTCTTCCGACACTTCAGCATCGTTCAATACTGGCTTGGTCAATTCTACATACCAGTCGCAGTATTCATTCCAAATGAAGTCATAAATCGCTTGTGCAGCCAAGTCTAAACGATAAGTTGCAAAGGCTTGTTGAACCGCAGCTTCCGCTTTTTGTAGACGGCTGATAATCCACTGTTCAGGTAACTCCCAAAGATCAGGGCGAGCAGTTTGACCAACGGTTTGACCTTCAACATTCATCAATACGAAACGGGTTGCGTTCCAGATTTTGTTACAGAAGTTACGGTAACCCTCAACACGCTTCATGTCGAATTTTATGTCGCGACCCGTGTTCGCGAGTGCACAGAATGTGAAACGAACGGCGTCTGTACCGTAAGCTTGAATGCCTTCTGGGAATTCTTTACGGGTTGATTTTTCAATCTTCGCCGCTTGTTTCGGGTTCATCAAACCTGTGGTACGTTTTTGTACCAAAGTTTCAAGGTCTACACCGTCAATCAAGTCTAACGGATCAAGTACATTACCTTTCGACTTAGACATCTTCTGACCTTCGCCATCACGTACTAAACCGTGTACATAGACAGTTTTGAACGGAACTTGCGGCGTGCCATCTTCATTCTTCATGAAGTGCATGGTCATCATGATCATGCGCGCCACCCAGAAGAAGATAATGTCAAAACCTGTTACTAACACATCAGTCGGGTGGAAGGTATTGAGGAAATAGTTTTCTGCATCTTTCTTGGCATCGCCCGTCCAATCTAAAGTCGAGAAAGTCCACAGCGCAGAAGAGAACCATGTATCCAATACGTCTTCATCTTGGCTGAGTGCAACATCAGCAGGGATGTTGTTGTTGGCACGAACTTCCGCTTCGTTACGACCGACAAAGACATTGCCTTGTGCATCGTACCAAGCTGGAATACGGTGACCCCACCAAAGCTGACGTGAAATACACCAGTCTTGAATGTTGTTCATCCATGCCATGTACATGTTGCTGTACTGCTCAGGAACGAACTTGATGCGACCATCTTTCACTGCTTCAATTGCAGGCTCAGCCAATGGTGCAATTTTTACATACCATTGGTCAGTCAATAATGGCTCAACAATCACACCTGAACGGTCACCGCGTGGTGGCTTCAAGGTGTATGGTTGAATTTGATCTAACCAGCCTTCCGCTTCGGCTTGTTCAACCAATTTCTTACGTGCCGCAAAACGCTCTAAACCAATGTAGTCTGCTGGTGCAGCGATGGTTTTAGAAATTTGCTCGCCTGCTTTGGCGATGTATTCAAACTCAGCCAATACTTCTGCATTTTTGTTAAAGATGTTGATGATCGGCAATTCACAACGCTTACCGACTTCATAGTCATTGAAGTCATGTGCAGGCGTAATTTTTACACAGCCTGTGCCAAATTCTTTATCGACATATTCATCTTTAACAATTGGAACTGCGCGACCTGTAATTGGCAGGATAATGTTCTGCCCAACAAGGTGTGAATAGCGTTCATCATCCAGTGCAACTGCAACCGCAGTATCACCCAATAAAGTTTCAGGACGCGTGGTTGCGACAACGATGTGATCTTTACCATCGTGCGTGCGTAGGTTTTTATCTTCAAAGAAATATTTGAAATGCCACAGTGAACCTGCTTCTTCTTTATCTGACTCAACTTCAAGGTCAGAGAGCGCAGTTTGTAGTTTTGGATCCCAGTTTACGAGGCGTTTACCGCGATAGATCAAGCCATCTTCATGAAGTTTTACGAAAACTTCTTTGACTGCATTGGATAAACCTTCATCCATGGTGAAGCGTTCACGTGACCAGTCAACAGAAGAGCCTAAACGGCGAATTTGACGAGTAATCGTACCACCAGATTGTTCTTTCCATTCCCAAATCTTTTCAATGAACTTTTCACGACCTAAGTCATGACGGCTGATGTTTTGTGCGCCAAGCTGACGTTCTACGACCATTTGTGTTGCAATACCTGCATGGTCAGTACCTGGTTGCCACAAGGTATTTTTACCTGACATACGGTTGTAGCGGGTCAAGGCATCCATGATGGCATTGTTAAAACCATGACCCATGTGCAAGCTGCCCGTGACGTTTGGTGGTGGAATCATGATACAGAATGATTCACCTTGACCTGAGGGTTTGAAATAACCTTGTTGTTCCCAGATTTGATACCATTTCTTTTCGATCTCGGTTGGATCGTAAGTAGTTGCAATATTTTGAGCAGATTGAGCGTCAGTCATAGTACAGAAGATTAAAATTGAATAAAAAATTAGATCTATTGTAGCAAAAAAATGATGAATATTTTCATCAAAAAAAGTCGATGAAAACAGTTGGTTTTTTTCTTGAAAAAGTTAGATTTATGTGTGTTACATCACGCAATTAAAAATGTTTAAGCATAAAACAACGATATAAAAATATTAAAACTTAAAAAAGGACGGTTACGATGAGTTATTCAATTCTATTAAAAATTAATGAAGCAACACACGGTCAACCATTTTTGGCATTTATGCATGTTGATCGTGAATAGAATGTGGTAAATTCAGCATTTGAAAAGCCAAAAATGAAAGAAAAACAGAATCTAAGGATGAATAAGGGCTTATTGAATAAGCCCTTATTTTATGGAATCTAGAATAGGGTGATTAGAATGAATACTGCTGTTTTTTTAAATATTCATGCCGATACATACGCGCGATTTGCTCATATCCGTACGCAGCTCTTACAGGGTAGTAAAGAAAGCCAAGCAAATGCATTGGGGGCAGTTTTATCTGAAATTGCATGTGAAGTGATAGAACAAGTTTTTATGGTGCTATTGCAAGACAATCAACATCATTCACTCACAGGTGAATCTGAAAAAGTGATTCAGCAGATTTTAGAAGCAATCCGAAAATATATGCCATGGTCAGTGTCATTCTTTGGGAATGATCGTCTAGTTCCATTGGTTGAAGATTTATCTAAAACAATTCGAGTTGAAGATGAGTCGGTATATATGACTTATCCGATTGAGCAAGAGTTGACTCAACAGGTTAAAGCTTCGAGTCAAAAATTAGCTGAAGGGGAAAGTCGGGAAATTGCCAATTCACTGAAGTTGCTCACAGAAGTGATTGATGTAGGTGTCAATCATTTAATTCGTGAGCCGAAAAAGAGCCTAAAATTTAATTTTGTAGTCGATAAAACCTTAAATGGCGTCATTAATATGACCACACATTTAGGGTATAAGCGTTTAGAAAAATTAGGTACTCAACTTGATCAACAAGCTGCGGCAACTTATGTAGATCACTTTCTTAAATTTATGCGTCACCCTGCATAAATAAAGGAGATATATGACATGGCGAAACTTAAAAGTCTTGAAAATAAAGTCGTATGGATTACAGGTGCATCTTCGGGCTTAGGTAAAGCTTTGGCACGAGAGTGCGCTTTACAAGGTGCTCAAGTTGTACTGACTTCACGTCGTTATGATGAGTTGGAATCGGTTCGAGTGGGTTTACTTAAGCCTGAACAGCATCTTTCAATCGCTGCTGATATTACCGATGAAGCTCAAGTCCGCCATGCACATGAACAAGTTCTCGTAACCAAAGGACGTATTGATTGGCTGATTAATAATGCAGGCTTGAGTCAGCGTGCGTTGATTGAAGAAACGAGTATGCACACTGAACGTGCCATCATGGAAGTGGATTATTTCTCCCAAGTGTTCTTTACCAAAACCGTATTACCCACTTTGCGCAAACAAAAATCAGGTCGGGTGGTGTTTATTTCGAGTGTGGCGGGTCTTTTGGGAACCCAATATCGCGCGACTTATTCTGCGGCTAAGGCTGCAATTCACATGTGGGCCAATAGCTTACGTGCGGAAGTCGCCAAAGAGGGAATAGCAGTTTCAGTGGTTTTTCCTGGTTTTGTTAAAACCAATGTTTCATTTAATGCTTTAAATGGTGAGGGCAAACCACAAGGGCATCAAGATGAAGCCATTGAAAATGGTTTGGATGCCGATGTATTCGCCCAGCGTGTGGTTGAGGCTTTGATGGCAGGTGAGGAATATGTGGTTGTCGGTGGGAAGAAAGAGCAACTGGGTGTATTGGTGTCCCGTTTGTCACCAAGCCTGTTGTATAAAATGATTCGTAAAACCAAGGTGAAGTAAAAGGAGCTTTTGCTCCCTTTTACTCATTTAAAATAGCCGTGCCATAGGCAAACACTTCAACCATACCACCTTGCATACCTAATTCTGTGGTGCTGAGACGAACTCCCATAATATGATTTGCGCCTATTCGATCTGCTTCTTGCTTGAGGCGGAGCATGGCTTCACGACGTGCACGTTCAACCACACTTTCATAACTGGTCAGGCGACCGCCGAAAAAGTTTTGAATATTGGCAAGTATGTATTTAAAGTAATCATGTGAAATGACGACATTGCTACTTACCAGTTGTCCATTTGATTGAGTTTCAACGAATCGATTGCTATCAATACGAATATGAGCAAATTGTTTTTCTTTTTCATCTAATTCACGAAGATGTTTTTGTTCGATATGACGACCGAATCCCCAACCTACAGTGAACAGAATTAAGAAAAGAACGATTTGTAAAATTAATCCACTCATAGACATGCCTAAGCGCTAAATGGATCAGGAAGTTTTGGTGTGATCGGCTGGACGACGACAGCTGTTCCATAGACAAAGAGTTCAGATGCACCTTGAGCGATATTTGAGGTCGAGAAACGAATACCGACGATAGCATTGGCACCTAAAGCACGTGCTTTATCGATCATACGTTGTGTCGCTTCTTGGCGAGATTCTTCAAGCAACTCTGTATAGCCTGTAAGTTCACCACCAACAATGTTTTTTAATCCTGCCATAAGATCTCGTCCAACGTGTTTACTGCGTACCGTACTGCCGTAAACGACATCTAGCTGACGTAAAATCTCGTGACCAGGAACTGATTCTAAACTGCTTAATAACATAGCGTTTTTCTAAGTCTTTAATATTTCAGTATTGAAGATAAGAAATATTCCGCACGCATGCAATAAAAAAGCTCACCGAAGTGAGCTTTTTTTTGACAAAGTTTTTTATTATTGAGCGCTATTTTTTTCAGCGCTAGATGGTTGGCGTGCAATCGTCTCAGTTGAAGACGCTTTAAGTCCACCACCTAAGGTTTTATAAAGCTCAACCTGATTATTTAAATCAGCTTGTTGCAATAATAATAAGCCTTGTTCTGCTGAATATGCTGAACGCTGAGCATCTAACACCGTTAAGTAGCTATCAATACCAGCACGGAAACGAGCATTAGATAGTTTATAAGTGGTGTTAGTGGCATCAACTAAGCGGCGTTGAGCACTCAAACGATCACCAATATTGGCACGAGTTGCTAAAGCATCATTCACTTCACGGAATGCAGATTGAACTGACTTTTCATAATTTGAAAGGGCAATCTTCTGATCTGTTTCAGAAATTTTGACATTCGCACGACGTGTACCCCAATCAAAGATTGGCATATCGATGCTCGGACCAATTGACCAAAGTGCGTTGCCAGATTTAAACAAATCACTTAAATCTGTTGATGCATAACCTGCTGAACCCGTCAAACTAATCGTTGGGAATAGTCGTGCTTTCGCAGCACCTATATTTGCACCCGCAGCACTGAGTTGATACTCAGCCACTTTGACGTCAGGACGATTATTCAACAAGTCACTTGGTAAGCCTGCTGTCAACACATTCTTTTGTGTGATACGAGCAACTTGTTGTTTTGGTAACAGGTTTTCAGGAACTGGTTGACCGACCAATAAATTCAACAAGTTTTGAGCTTGTGCAATCTGGGTTTTGTAGTTAGCTACATCGTTACGTGCAGTTTCAACTGAAATCTGAGCCTGACGCACAGGAATTTCACTATCAATTCCGACATCGAAACGCTTTTTGTTCAAGTTAAATGACTCTTGCTGTGCTTTGAGCGTTTGCTCTGCAAGTTTGAGTTGTGCACTGGCGAATGAATAATTCAACCATGCTTGTGTCACTTGTCCAATTAAGCTGATCTGAGTTGCATCACGCGAACTTTGTGTCGCAAGATAACTATCTAAAGCAGCGTCTTTCAAACTACGAACTCGACCCCAGAAATCTAACTCATAAGCCGTTAAACCTAAACCAACTTGGTAAGTCGAGTAGGGGTTGTTAGGATCACGAGATGGCGTGACTTGGCGAACCGCACTACCACTTGCCCCAATCGTTGGTAATTGGTTGTTTTCTGAAATTTGGTACTGCTGTTGGGCTTTTTGAATATTCAACGCCGCTGTACGCAAGTCACGGTTATTGGCAAGTGACATATCAATCACTTGTAATAAACGAGGGTCAGCAAAGAAGTCTTTGTAGCCTTGTTCTGCGATAGAAGTTCCAGAAGCATTACTATATGACGCAAAGCTTTCAGGAATCGCTGTGTTCACAACAGGCTCTGGCCCACGCATGCTTTGGCAGGCAGCCAAAGACAGCGCGAGTGCAGAGATTGCAATGCCACGACTGGAAATAGACCAAACAGTTTGCATCACGATCAATGCTCCTGAGTATTTAAAGTTTTAGGTTTGTACTTAAAGATACTACGAATCCACACGAAGAATACAGGGATGAAGAAGATACCTAAAAGTGTTGAAGAAATTACGCCACCCAGTACACCATAACCAACAGAATGTTGACTACCTGCACCCGCACCACTTGCAAGGGCTAATGGTAAAACACCAAATCCGAATGCAAGTGTAGTCATGATAATCGGACGTAAACGCATTTTTGCAGCATGTAATGTTGCTTCAAATAACTCTTCGCCTTTTTCTTGCAGCTCTTTTGCAAACTCTACGATCAAGATCGCATTTTTTGCAGAAAGACCAATCACGGCTACGATTGCGACTTGGAAATAAATGTTAAAGGATAAGTTTGGATCACCTTTAATCACCATTCCTAACCATGTCATCGTGAAAGCACCAATAATACCTAGTGGTACAACTAACAATACCGAAATTGGAATCGCCCAGCTTTCATACAATGCTGAAAGACACAGGAACACGATCAATAATGAAAGAATGAGTAATGGAACTGTTTGGTTACCAGAATCACGCTCTTCCAAAGATAAGCCTGTCCATTCATAGTCGAAACCTTGTAAGCCCATCGATGGTAACTTACCAATGATTTCTTCCATTGCTAACATCGCGTCACCTGAGCTGACACCTGGTGCAGGAGAACCTTGAATGTTCACAGAAGATACGCCGTTGTAACGTTCTAAACGTGGTGAACCATACGTCCATTCACCTTTAGCAAAAGCTGAGAATGGAACCATTTCACCTTTGTTATTGCGTACATACCATTTGTTTAGGTCTTCAGGCATCATGCGAGTATCGGCTTCACCTTGAACATAAACTTTTTTCACACGACCACGATCAACGAAGTCATTGATATAAGAACCACCCCAAGCCATGCTCATGGTGCTGTTAATATCACTAATACTCACACCCATTGCACCAGCTTGCGCTTGGTCAACTGTGATTTTGTACTGAGGAGTATCCTCTTGACCATTCGGACGTACACCTGCAAGACGTTTGTCTTGTGATGCCATACCTAAAATAGCGTTACGAGCAGCGATCAGTTTTTCATGACCTTGACCACTTACATCTTTCAACTGAATATCAAAACCAGACGATACGCCCAATTCAGGCATTGCAGGAAGCTGTAATGGCATGATGTAAGATGCATCTTTTACGATCATGTTCAATGCCATACCACGTTGAATGATGGCACCAATTTGTGATTCAGGTGTTGTACGTTCGCTCCAGTCTTTCAATTTGATAAAAGCAAGACCAGCATTTTGACCAACCCCTGTAAATGAGAAGCCAGACACAGTAAAGATCGACTCTACATGCTCTTTTTCCTTATTTAAGAAGTAATCAGTCATAGTGGTGATGACTTTATCTGTTCTTTCAAGACTTGCACTCGGTGGTAATTGAACAAGTGTCATAACTACACCTTGGTCTTCTTCAGGTAAGAAAGACGAAGGCAACATCTTGTATAAACCAACTAAAGCAGCAATAACAACGATATAAATGACTCCAGAGAACAACTTATGATGGGTCATACGGTTGACACCACCTTGATATTTCTCTGAAAGTTTCTCGAACCCACTATTAAAACCACGGAAGAAACGTGCAAAGATACTGTTGCTTTGTTCTTTGTTTGGATCGTGTTGTTTTAATAACGTTGCACAAAGGGCAGGGGTAAACGTTAACGCAACGATCAAAGATAAAATCATTGCCGTTACTAAAGTGATAGAGAATTGACGGTAAATTACACCAGTTGTACCACCAAAAAATGCCATTGGTACGAATACCGCCGTTAATACACTAGTGATACCAATCAAAGCACCAGAAATTTGACCCATCGACTTTTCAGTAGCAGGTACAGGTTCAAGGTGTTCTTCTTGCATCACACGTTCGACGTTCTCGACGACTACAATCGCATCATCGACCAACAGACCAATCGCAAGTACCATCGCAAACATGGTGAGCGTGTTGATTGAGAAGCCGAAAATATTGATTACCGCAAAAGTTCCCAATACAACTACAGGGACTGCGAGTGTCGGAATGATCGTCGCACGCCAGTTCTGTAAGAACAGGAACATGACGATAAATACAAGAACAACAGCTTCAATCAGTGTGTGTACTACACTTTCAATCGAAAGCTTAATGAATGGTGTCGTATCGTAAGCAAGTTTATCTTTTAAACCACTTGGATAGTTCACACGTAATTCTGATAAACGTTTTTCAACTGCAGCAGCTGTATCTAGCGCATTTGCACCCGTCGCAAGTTTAATCGCGACACCACCTGCAGGATTACCATTGAACTTAGAGTCAAACTGATAGTTGTCAGAACCTAACTCAACGCGTGCAACATCACTTAAACGCACTTGTGCGCCATCAGCAGCATTTTTTAGGAAAATGTTTTTAAACTGCTCTGGAGTCTGCAACATACTTTGTGCATTTACCGTCGCATTTAAAACTTGTCCCTGAACTGCTGGGGCACCACCTAATTGACCTACCGCAACTTGAGCATTTTGTGAACGTATAGCTGCTGCAACATCTGAAGGTGTGAGATTAAAACTAGTAAGTTTTGCTGGATCTAACCAAATACGCATTGCATATGAACCACCAAATACTTGGAGTTCACCTACACCTGCCACACGACTCAGTGGCTCAGAAATATTTGAGTTCACATAATCTTTAATGTCAGAAGCAGAAAGGCTGTTATCTGGCGAATAAAATGCAATAACTTGCAAGAAGCTTGCACCAGACTTCGTCACTTTTACACCTTGACGTTGTACGTCAGCAGGTAACAGTGCTGTTGCTGATTGCAGTTTGTTTTGAACTTGTACTTGGGCGATATCAGGATCAATGCCTTGTTCGAAGTTTAAGTTGATCGATGCTTGACCATTACCCGCACTGTTTGAAGAGATATAACGCAAACCATCCAAACCATTCATTTGCTGTTCAATGATTTGAGTAACCGTATTCTCAACAGTCTGAGCTGAAGCACCTGGATATGTTGCAGAAATTGTCACCGTGGGCGGTGCAATTGTTGGGTATTGCGCAACTGGCATTTTGGTGAGGGTGAGAATACCCGCCAGCATAATCACCAACGCAATCACCCATGCAAAAATTGGGCGATGGATAAAAAATTGAGCCATGCAATCTACCCCTTAAGCTTGTGAAGTAGCTTTTTGTTCAGTTTTTGAAGAGTCAGCTTGTTTTTGTTCATTTGCTTTAGGGGCAGCATTTTGACCTTGTGATGCTTGAGGTTGGTAAGGCTTAGCCTTAACTTCTTGACCTTCTTTTACCTTTGCAACACCATCCACAATAACTTTATCACCCGCTTTTAAACCATCGGTAATAATCCAGTCTTGACCTTGAACCCCTGCTGTCGTCACTGGTCGAGTCTCTACAGCACCTTTCGCATTTACGACCATAGCAATTGCTTGTCCTGTAGGTAAGCGAGTTACAGCTGCTTGTGGAATCAGATATGCATTAGGTAGAACTGCTTGAGAAATTTTTGCAGTTGCGTACATACCAGGTAATAACAAGTGATTTGGATTTGGGAAAACGGCACGTAAAGTGACTGATCCTGTTTCAGGGTTAACACTCGCACCAGAGAATGCGAGTTGTCCTTCGATAGGATAATCTGAACCATCTTCAAGTGTGAGTTTGACGCGCGTATTATTACTACTATCTAAACTACCTTTACTCAACTGCTGACGTAAACGGAGCATTTCAGCACTTGATTGATTGATATCTACATAGATTGGATCAAGTTGTTGGATTGTCACCAACGGATCTGCTTGGTTTGCAGTAACTAAAGCACCAGAAGTTACCGAAGAACGACTAGATTGCCCTGAGATAGGTGCGCGAACAGTTGAATAACCTAAAGTAATTTCAGCATTTTTCAATGCTGCCTGAGCTGCAGCTACATCAGCTTCAGCCAATTTTACTTGAGCATTAATATCATCATATTCTTGTTTAGAAACGGCGTTAGTACCAACCAATTGGCGATAACGATTTTCTTTCACACGCAATGCATTTAAATTAGCTTGCTGACGCAATAAAGCTGCACGAGCATTGTCAGCAGTTGCACGGTTGGTATTAGCATCTATTTGATAAAGCGCTTGACCTGCTTCGACATAACTGCCTTCAGCAAATAAACGCTTTAAAATAACGCCACCCGTTTGTGGACGAACTTCTGATATTTGATACGCAGAAGTGCGCCCAGAAAGTTCAACATTTTGTTCAACGCTTTGTGGTTGAGCAACGATAACACCAACTTCTGGAGGCGGCATTTTTTGAGCAGCAGCAGCTTGCTGTTCATCTTTAGGATCTTTGCTACAACCAACAAGCGCAATGCTTGTTGCTAATGCGCAAGCAGTGAGGGCAGGTGCCCAAAGCTTAGCCGACATCATTGTTCCACCTCAATTTAGATTTTTTATCTAAAAACAAATTGTTGCTGAAATTGCTTTGATACAGCCAAAACCAAAGCAACGAAGTCAAAATCAACCCAATACCCCAACCAGCCAATACATCAGTTGGGTAATGAACCCCTGCATAAACTCTAGATATCCCCATGATTATTAACCATAAAACAGATACTAAAACGATACTGGAACGATATTTGTGCTGTTGTGATAGCAACAGAACTATACTCGATAGGGTTGCAGCATACAGGCTATGGGCACTTGGGAAGGATGCTCCATAACTTTGAACTAAATGATAAAACGCCAACGGTCTTGGTCGATCAATGCCCCATTTCAGAAGCCAACCAATTACAATGCTACCGATCACGCTCAGGGCGACAAATATGACCTTTTTATAGTTTTTCTTTCGAATTTGATGGATACAAAAAAACGACGTCAAAACCAGTAAAAAGGGCATGCCTCCTAGGCGAGAAAACAGAACGGCTACGTGGTTAAACGCAAACGAACGGTGTTCAAATAGCATTTGAACACCTCTAAGGTCTAAATTTGATATGCTTGGAGAAAACAGCCCCATCACACCGATTATCAAAAAAATGCAACCAATACAAAGCAGTAGGTACGGCATGCGAACCTCATTATTTGCTTAACCATTGTTCAGGGTTATATAATGTTTGAAAGTGTACTTGTGAGTACACTTTTGGTCAAGTCTTGAAATTTTATGATAATTTCATTTTCAGATTTTCTCAAGGTTCAGTAAAAAAACATAACAAAAATTGATTAATGTCTCACTTTTTGTTCACTTGATGCATCATCATCTACTTCGATTGGTTGCTTTGGTGGCCAAAAGAAATCACTTGGTCGTGTTAAGAAGTGGGTGAGTACCAATTTTGCCAATGGTTTCCATTGTGCGAAACGTACGCGACGAGCGCGTAAAGCAACAATAATAGTCAAAGTAAAGCTAACAAATAGGTTGGTTAAACCAATGAGCATGACACCAAGGAACGATACAAGGATTAGACCAATATCAGGTGATCCACTAATAGTCATTAAGCCTTGTATAAAATTTGCAGATGCAAAGGCAATGTGACGAATATCTAGTGGTAAGCCTAGAATAAAACCAATCGTCCCCATACTTCCAAGCATGATACCGAACAAGAAGTTACCAGCTAAAGCACCTAAGTTGGTTTCGATATAATTAGCAAACTTATCCAGTCTTTCTTGTCCCATTAAACGTTTCAAACGAAGATGCTGTTTTAAACGAGGACCTACCTTTCGATATACGGCTAGGTTATCGAAATATCCTGCAAGTAAACCTGATAAAAATAAGCACACACCAGCAATTGCTGCATGTGGAACGGCCAAAGAAGTGAATGGATTTAAGGAGTGCAGTGTTTTACTTGCTTTAACAGGTGAAAGCAAAGGTTCATGTAAGTTGTATTGCCATAAGAAAGTAATAAGTGCAGCTACTGGAATCGCAATCGAGATATTGCCGAGGATAGCCACAAATTGAGTACGAATAATATTGATAATTAAAGCTGCGAGTTCAGCAATTTGTGCGGTTTTACTACCTTTTTGATGTTGCACTGTTGCTGCGAGAGCAGCAGCTGTCATTGCTGGTTGTTTAGTTGCAACGGTGAAATGCAGCACATGAATCAGCATAAAACCCAACGCATAGTTCATGCTATATAGAAATGCATGTCCAAATGGAGCCAAGACCAAACGCGCTGTCAGTATTTTTAAGGTTGCCATGGTCGCAATAATTGCACCTGCACCCGCAGCAGCCTTATACATTCCCCAAAAGCCAGCTTTGTCAGTACTTACATAATGTTCGCCTGTCTTACTTGCATTCTCAGTAACCTGTAACGCAATTAACTCACTGGTAGAACTCAGTAAGTGACGCACACTTTTTTCATCATAATTCGCTTGAGTTAGATCTGTGATTAACTCACCCAATGATCGGTATCGAATTTCATTTTTGCTGACCAATAAACTAAGCAATAATTCAATTCGATCAAGCGCTTGTTCCAAAAGCGAGAGTAAATAAGTCAAACTGATACTTACACCAATACGCTTGGTTGCTCTGCGGATTTTGAGTACAACTTCGCGACATTGATCCAGCATAACAAATGCTTGTGATGCATCAGGAGGCGGGAGAACTACAATGCTATCTTGATCTTCGATCTGTTTTTTATACTTCTCAATAAATTCTACAATTTCTCGGTTTTGAACCAGAAAAGGAGATTCGTATTCAATAATGTCAGGTAAGGCATTAATAAACTCAGGATATAAGCCAATGCCACTGATTCGATATGAAAGAACAGTAATCGCTTTTATTAATTCATTTTTAGAATAGAGTTTTTCTTTACTATTGCTATGACTTTCACTGATTAGGCTAAATAAACGAATCCAATCTTGTGTATCAATTAAAGCTAACCAATCGCTATCAGTTTCTTGGTGAAAAACTTTACCCACTAATGTTCTGAGTTGCTGACCATCTTCAATTAAAGGAAGAAAATGAGCGCCTAATCGTTGGCTTAACTGGTTCCAAAAGCCATCCAAAGAGAGAATCCCACTGTCGGCATACAAGCTAATTTGTTTATATTGGCTAATCAGACGTAATAAAAAGTTTTGAAGCAAAATGGAGGATGCAGGAGTGAGTAATAAAATCCTAACCAATGCATCAATACGTGATTTTACTTCATTGGCATCGTTAGGATCAGCTGGTCGTATACGATTGACCAGTTCAATAATTAGGTTTTCGTCAAGAGCAGCTTGAGGGAGTTCAAGCTGTTCCTGCATTTTTAAAAATAAATCAGATAAATTTAAATGCATAGGCAATTAGAACATCATTGGAGTCGGTGTAAGGCCATTAAGGTCAAATTGATCAGTGCTTGTCGATATTCATTATCAGGTAAGGCTTTTAAAGCCTCTAATGCGCCATCCGTTTCTTGTTGGGCGCGCTTTTGGCAATATTCGATTGCGCCCGAGTTATGCACGATTTGAATAACTTTATCTAGGTGCTCGATACCACCTGTGGCGATACTACGACGGATAATCTCGTGTTCTTCACCCGTTGAACGTACTAATGCTGAAATTAACGGTAAAGTGGGTTTGCCTTCCATTAAATCATCACCAATATTTTTACCTAATGTTTCAGCATCCGACGTGTAGTCTAAAATATCGTCAATAATTTGAAAGGCATTGCCAAAGTGTCCAGCAAAGCGGCGCAGGGGTTCACGGTATTGTTCTGTACCCGCCAAAATCGCCGCGCCTTCGGTGGCGAGTTCAAATAAGCGTGAGGTTTTACCGTGAATAATTTTTAAATAAGTGGTTTCGGTGGTATCGGGTTGGTGCTGCGCTTGTAGTTGTAAGACTTCGCCTTCGGCAATTTCACAAGTACCCGATGAAAAATCTTTCAACAAGGTCATGTTGTTTAAATCGACCAATAAATCGAAGGAACGGGCAATCAGGAAATCACCGACCAAAACGGCCGTTTGATTGTTCCAAGTGGCATTTGCAGTTGGGCGACCACGACGTAAATTCGATTCATCGACAACATCATCATGCACCAAAGTGGCGGTATGTAACATTTCGATAATTGCCGCTAAATGCTGCGCCTGTTGCATATTGGCAACCCCACAGGCACGTGCCGCAAGCAAGCACATAATCGGGCGCATACGTTTGCCGCCTGCTTCAACAACATGTTTACTCACCGACATAACAAGACCAACTTTAGAACTTATACCTTCATTGATCAGGTGATCCATCGCAGCAAAATCTGTCGCAACAGGGGAGAGAATGTCTTGCTTGAAATCGATAACCATATGAAGGAAAACCTCGTATAGGTGGATAATGTTGCCAAGTGTATCAATTAATTTATTGCTAAACAGTTATACAAGTCATGTAATCTGTGATTTACAACAAGACGGTGAGTTTTTTGGTCTTAATTTAGCCAAATAACGGCAATTCTCTATAAACCGATATCACTCTACTTATGACTTGATAAAAACACAGTTTGTTATTGTCGCAATTTGTTTTTCAAAATGTATTTCAAATTTTGATCAGAATCAATCAAAACAAGCCGACATCAATCTAATTGATTTCATTAAAAAATCCAAGCAACTTATCAATATCTCTGCATTTGTGCAAAATGACTTGTTGTTTGATCAATTTTCACTTAAAATTTGTCCCCTTGTATAACCCCAGTGGCGTTCGTTTTAAGCTCGGTATATCCCTTTATCGACACGACGACACGGGCATGTTGGAGTACATTATGTACGCAGTAATCCAAAGCGGTGGTAAACAGCACCGTGTTGTTGAGGGTGAAACCCTTAAAGTAGAATTGTTGAAAGCAGAAACTGGTTCAACTATTACGTTTGATGACGTATTAATGGTTGTTAACGGTGACAGCATTCAAATCGGTGCTCCAGTAGTAGCTGGCGCAAAAGTAACTGCAGAAGTAGTTGGCCATGGTCGTCACGACAAAATCCGCATCATCAAAATGCGTCGTCGTAAACACTACCGTAAGCAACAAGGTCACCGTCAATGGTTTACCGAGTTGAAAATTACTGGTATCGCAGGCTAACTCAGGAGTAAATAGACATGGCAACTAAAAAAGCCGGTGGATCGACGAAGAACGGTCGTGATTCGAATCCTAAGATGTTAGGTGTTAAAGTTTACGGTGGTCAAACTGTAACTGCTGGTAACATCATCGTTCGTCAACGTGGTACAGAATTCCACGCTGGTGCAAATGTTGGTATGGGTCGTGACCATACTTTATTTGCTACTGCTGACGGCGTAGTAAAATTTGAAGTGAAAGGTCAATTTGGCCGTCGCTATGTAACTGTTGAAGCTTAAGCTTTAATAGTTCAGAAAAACCCGCTTTTAGCGGGTTTTTTTATATTTACAATTTCTACATAAAGGCTGTAACTTCATACATAATGCAGACCTTTGCGACACGAAATACACAAAACCAATGCTTTTCTTCATTTTTTAAATGATCAAAAACAGTAAGATGTCGTCATAACAGTAAAAATCTGATAGAAGGTTCATTTTATGAATTTCGTAAAAAAAATCGCTTATGCAACAACTTTAAGTGTAGCTACACTTGCTCCTGTTGTGAGTAGTCAGGTATTTGCTGCACCTGTGGCTGCATCGACTCAGCAGGCGACGAATAGTTTGGTTCAACAACTCTCTGGCTTACAAAGATTCACAGCAGATTTTGAACAAAGTACCAAAGTAGCTGCGAGTAATAAAGCAGTTCAGAAAAAAGGTTTAACTGCACAACATATGAACCAGACTTTTAAAGGTTCAATGAAAGTTGAACGACCTGGAAAGTTTTATTGGGAAACCACAAGTCCTGCTAAACAAACGATTGTGACTACAGGTAAAGTCGTCTGGATTTATGATCCTGATCTTCAACAGGCAGTACGTCAAAGTTTGGATGATCAAATTGCGAATACCCCAGCGCTTTTACTGTCAGGGAATACCAAACAGATTATGCAATCTTATCGCGTAACGCAGCCTGATCGTAGTAAGCTTTATTATACTTTGTATCCAAAACAAGAGGATGGAGCATTTCAAAGTTTAACGATTAGTTTTGGTGCAAATAAGGCACCTAACTTGATGGTCTTACAAGATTCTTTAGGTCAAACAACGAATGTTCGATTTACTAATGTAAAAGTTAATCCAACTATTCCTGCATCAGTATTTAATTTCACGCCACCGAAAGGTACGGATATTATTGATCAGTAATATTCTAAATACTCAAAGAGCTGCAATTACTGTTGCTCTTTGAGGTGAAATGTAGATACATTTCTTAATTTCATCTATAGGCAAGGCTTTGTATAGTGAAGAAAAACATCAGAGACTTGCATGACGATGAACTTTACACAATTATCAAAAAATATTCCGCTTCTTCCTATCCTGACAGTTATTGCATTAACAGGTTGCCAACCTAAAAAAGATACAACTAATGAAAAGGACAAAGTAGATATTCCACTCATTCAAGCGAAAGTTATTGCAGTCAAAATACCCAAACAAAAAGTCTGTTTAGAAGATGGTTGTACCAAGTATGATTTACAAAATGTTGAAACCAATCAAAAATGGATTGATGAATATTTTCTTAATCGTATGAAAAAAGCAGAGCCGAATGCCTTTGCCAATATCGCCGACCAGAAAGTCAAGCTGCCAGCCGATGAGCCATCACTCAGTGAAAGTAGTACCTATGTACGTTTTGTAGGGCAAAATTATAATTTGGCGACTTTCGCAATTCAGACTTATTCATATTCAGCTGGTGCTGCGCATGGTATGTCACATCAAGAATTTGTGAATTTTGATTTGTCGAATAAGAAACATATTACTGTAAGTGAATTAATTAAACCTGACATGAACCAAAAACTTCGTGATGAGTTATATGCTGCTAATCAAAACTGGTTAGATGATCACCAAATTAAGAAAGATCAATTGCAAGTCAGTGATAATTTTTATTATGGAGTCAATGGGATCGTGTTCGTCTATCCATTGTATGAGTTGGCCTCTTATGCAGAAGGGATGAGCGAATTAACTTTACCGTATTATTCAGCCAAAAAATTTATCAAGTCTGAATATTTACCAAGCTTACCGAAAGAGCCAAATTAGTTGTTAGTCAGCATCTAAACATTGTTTATAGATGCTGATAGTTTATTGCCAATCGCTGTATTTTTTTAGGTTAAAGCCTTACACTATAGCCAGTTTTTTCTCTATTCATGATTGATTATGATCGACCCAAAATTACTCAGAAATAATATTGAAGCAGTGAATGCTGCTTTAGCAAAACGTGGTATTCAGCTTAATGTACAAGAATGGGCGGATTTAGAAGCACGCCGTAAAGAATTGCAGTCCAAAGCTGAAAACTTGCAGGCAGAGCGTAATGCGGGCGCAAAACAAGTTGGTCAAATCAAAAAATCGGGTGGTGATGCATCTGAAATTATGGCACGTATGGCTGCCATTGGCGATGAAATCAAAGCTGCTGAAGTTGCGCTTGCTGAGTTGCAAACTGAACTAGAGCAAAAATCACTGGCGATTCCTAACTTACCTGATGAATCTGTTCCAGAAGGTAAAGATGAAAGCGATAATGTTGAAATCTTAAAGTGGGGCACACCACGCCAATTTGATTTTGAGATCAAAGATCATACTGATCTTGGTGAGTGGATGGGTGGGCTTGAGTTTGAAACAGCAACCAAATTAACAGGTTCACGTTTTAGCGTACTCAAAGGTCCTTTGGCACGTCTACAACGCGCTTTGACGCAGTTTATGTTAGATACGCATACGCTCAAAAATGGTTATACCGAAGCTTATGTACCCTATTTAGTTAATGCAGATAGTTTACGTGGTACAGGTCAGCTACCTAAATTTGAAGAAGACTTATTCAAGTTGCAAGGTGAAAAAGAATATTACCTGATCCCGACCGCAGAAGTGCCAGTAACAAACTTTGTGCGTGACGAAATCTTAGATGCAGATCGTTTACCACTTAAATACGCAGCACATACACCATGTTTCCGTAGCGAAGCAGGTTCTTATGGTCGTGATACCCGTGGTTTGATCCGTCAACATCAATTCGATAAGGTCGAAATGGTGCAAATTTCAAAACCAGAGCACTCAATGCAGGCGCTTGAAGAACTAACTGCACATGCAGAGGGCATTTTGCAGGCATTAGGCTTACCATATCGTAAAATTTTGCTCTGTGGTGGTGATATGGGTTTTGGTGCAACCAAAACTTATGACTTAGAAGTATGGGTGCCAAGCCAAAATACCTATCGTGAAATCTCAAGTTGCTCAAACATGGGCGATTTCCAAGCACGACGAATGAAAGCACGCTACCGCGTAGATCAGAAGAAGATCGAATTGGTGCATACGTTGAATGGTTCAGGTTTAGCTGTAGGTCGTACTTTGCTTGCAGTGATGGAAAATTATCAACGTGCGGATGGTTCGATTGAGATTCCTGAAGTTTTACGTCCATATATGGGCGGTATTAGTTATATCGACTAAAATGCATCGAATTTGTGCATAGTTTTTGCTTTAGCTCAATCAGATCTAAAAATATAGAGGCGTATCGTGGAAATTTTCCCAATCTCTTTAAAGTTGCAGCAGCAACGTTGCCTGATTGTGGGTGGTGGGCATATTGCCTACCGCAAAGCAAACTTGTTAGTCAAAGCTGGTGCGATTATTGATGTGATTGCACCAGAGATTGAGCCTGATTTGCAAGAATTAGTTGAGAAGTCACTGGGTCAATATATCCAAGCCCCTTTTTCTGTAAATATTTTAGCAACGCCTTATCGCCTAGTGATTGCAGCGACAGATCAGCCTGATGTGAATAAAGCTGTCTTTGAGCAATGTGAGATACGTAATCTTCTCGTCAATAGCGTGGATGATATTCCAAATTGTCGTTTTATGGTGCCTGCAATTATTGATCGGTCACCACTCGTTATTTCTGTGGCTTCAAATGGAGCTTCGCCTGTTTTATCACGTCAAATTCGTACACAGTTAGAAAGTTCTATTCCACATGGTATGGGTAAATTAGCTGAGTTTTCTGGTCAATGGCGTAAACAGGTGAAAGAAAAAATTGCCAATTCAGATGAGCGTCGTATTTTTTGGGAAAACTTATACGCAAGTCCACTAAAAGAGCAAGTCTTTAATGACAATCTTGAGGTGGCAAATAATTTAATTGAACAAGCCTTAACAGAATGGACTGCACCGAAAGGTGAAGTCTATTTAGTGGGTGCGGGTCCTGGTGATCCAGAGTTGCTGACTTTAAAAGCATTACGCTTGATGCAACAAGCTGATGTGGTGATTTATGATCGTTTGGTCTCTGCACCAATCTTAGAATTGTGCCGCCGTGATGCTGAAAAGATTTATGTCGGTAAAGCACGTTCTAATCATTCAGTCCCGCAAGATGGTATTAATGCTTTGTTGGTTGAATATGCACAAAAGGGTAAGCGTGTTTGCCGCTTAAAAGGTGGTGATCCATTTATTTTTGGGCGTGGTGGTGAAGAGATTCAAGAATTAGTTGAAGCTGATGTTACATTTCAAGTTGTGCCGGGTATTACAGCGGCTTCAGGGTGTTCTGCTTATGCAGGTATTCCACTCACGCATCGTGATTACGCACAAAGCGTACGTTTTTTAACAGGACACCTTAAAGAGGGATCACCAGAACTTCCTTGGAATGAGCTAGTGTATGAAAACCAAACTCTGGTGTTGTACATGGGCTTGGTTGGTTTAGAACGCATTTGTGAGCAACTGATTGCTCACGGCCAGCGTCCAAATATGCCAGTTGCACTTATTTCCAAAGGTACCACGCCAGATCAAAATGTGGTGGTTGGAACTTTAGCGGATATAGCGACCAAAGTATCTGAGCATCATATCGTAGCACCGACTTTAACCATTATTGGTGAAGTAGTTAGTCTGCGTGAACAGTTAAAATGGCAATAAAATTTCCTTTATGGCGTTGTCGTCATTCCAGATCTATTGAATAAATAGATCTGGAGAATTTGAATAGTAGAGAAAATTTGTGATTCATGTTGTCCTATACGAACCAGAAATACCTGCAAACACAGGTAATATTATTCGTTTGTGTGCCAATACAGGTGCTCAATTGCATTTAGTGAGACCTTTAGGTTTTGAACTAGACGATAAGAAATTGAAGCGAGCAGGTTTGGATTACCACGAATGGGCAAGAATGCAAATTTGGGACAATATCGAACTTTGTCTTGCCGATTTAAAAACCAAAGGTGTTGAGCATGTTTTTCCATTGACCACCAAAGGTTCTGCCACACCCCATACAGTGGATTTAAATCGTCCAGTTGCTTTGTTAATGGGGCCTGAAACTCGTGGTTTACCTGAACAAGTGCGTTTAATGTTCCCACAAGAGCAATGGATTCGTCTGCCAATGGCTGAAAATTCAAGAAGTTTGAACCTCTCTAACGCAACCGCCGTGATTGTCTATGAAGCGTGGAGACAACAGGGTTTTAAACAACTTTAATTTCTTTGGTTAGAGATCACCATACGGGCTTGCAACAACTAAGGTTATGGTTCACACGTGGTTGGCAAGATAAAGTTTTTGCAGGATTTACAAACAGTGCGAGTTTAAATGGTGATAAACAAGTGACGTTGATTCAATTACAAACCTTAGCTTCTCAGCATGGTGGTATTTGGGTGAGTTTAGGTTTACTTCCAGCCAATACCAAAGCCGCAAAACGCGAAGATGTGAATAATTTAGGCGGTTCTGTTGGCTTACTGGTTCAATCACCTTCTGATGCGAGTGTAGATCAGATTCCAACAGGGGACTTAGAAACAGCGAAGTTGTATGCGGAACGTGTTAAATCAATTGTTGAAAAACTGCATAGCTAAGTTTTTGAGTTAATAAAAAGGCGCATTTAGCGCCTTTTTAGATTTAGATGATTTTATTCGTGTTCATTGTGTTGAGGTGCATTATATTTAAAGCCTTTGGTTTTATAGCCTAAATATAAAATACCAAACATTGCCCACCATAAACCATATTTTAATGCTGTATCTTCAATTTCTAGCCACATAGCGAAGACACTCAGGAAGCCACAAAGAGGAATGATGACAAAGTTTAAAATATCTTTGAAATTCTTTGTACGGCCATCACGTAATGCATAGCGAGAAATCACTGAGAGATTCACAAAAGTAAATGCAATCAAAGCACCAAAGCTGATCATTGAAATCACAACATCCAAACTCATAAAACCAGCACTTAATGCGACCAATCCTACAATGATAATATTATAAGATGGGGTATATGTTTTATGACTAATATGGCCGAAGATTTTCTTGTTGATGACGCCATCACGGCCCATTACATACATTAAACGTGATACGCCAGCATGAGCCGAAATACCAGATGCCATGACCGTCACAATCGCAAAGGCAAGCACATAGGACTGGAATAACGAACCACCCACCAGCAACAGGATGTCAGGTTGGGTTGCGGCGACGTCCTCAAAATAAGTTTTAGGATCATTCGGAAAGTAAATTTGCATAAAGTAGGTGCTGATAATAAAAATTACACCTGCGAATAATGCAGTCAAGAAAATCGCTTTTGGTAAGGTCTTTTCAGTATCTTTGGTTTCTTCTGCTAGAGAGCTTAGCGAGTCAAAACCTGTAAATGAAAAGCACAGTAAAGTCGCACCTGTAATTAATGCGCCAATAGAGGTTAGCTCATTCCAGAACGGTTGTAAGCTCCAAAGTTGATAGCGTGTTTCTGCAGTAATTGGACCTTCTGCGTTATACCCCATTTGTAGTTTGTTATAAACCAAATAGGTGAATACACCGATGACGATCAGTTGAACTAAAACAATCAAGCTATTAAAGTTTGCAACAAAACGAGCGCCACGCAGGTTGATGCCAGTCATAAAGGCAGTCAGGATAATCACCCAGACCCAGTGGTTTACATTTGGAAATAAGGCATCCAGATAGATTCCCGCCAAGATGATATTGACCATTGGTGATAGTAAATAATCGAGCCAAGAAGACCACCCCACCATAAAGCCAACATTTGGGTGGATTGATTTTTGAGCGTAAGTATAAGCCGATCCAGAAGATGGATAACGGCGAATCATGTGCCCATAGCTTAGCGATGTAAACAAAATCGCAATCAATGCCACAATGTAAGAGGTAGGAACGTGGTGATGACTTTCTTCTGATACCAGACCGAAAGTGTCAAACAAGGTCATCGGTTGAATATAAGCCAAACCAATAATGATAATGTGCCAGAGACCTAGCGTTTTTTGCAGTTTAGCTACCGATGGAGTCCCAGAAATATTTGTCAACGGCGTTATCCTCATAATCGTTGATCAAAGATCAGCTATGGTTTTAAGGGTCATTTGAGACAAAAATAACCCCTGCTACAAAAAAAGAAGTGCGCCAATTTATCGTAATTTATTATAAATTGTCAGTACTTTTATGCTTCTTTTAGCAATTTTTTTGCCAATTCGCCAAAGAAATAGATGAATAAAGATTCATTTAAAATGGCAAAGCCCCGATAACGAGATTATATCGGGGCTTTGAAAGTTAAATTATTTATTTAACTTAATGAATTACCATGCTTTTTGCAATATTGCACGAAGATCTTCTAAATTCGCTTCTTTTGGGTTGTAAATGATTGAACCATCATTTAAGGCTTTTTCAGCAACTTCGTCTAACTGCGCTTCTGTCACTTTACCCGTTTCACGTAAAGTACGTGGAAGTTTAGTAAGCGTGAATAAACGATCACGCATGGTTAAAATAGTTGCAATGGCTTTTTCTGCTCGCAGATGAGCAGGTGTCTGTGCATAAATATCTGCACCTGCAAGTGGAAGCAATAATTCACCAATCTTAGCACCATTGACTTCTTTGTTGTATTCAAGCACATATGGCAAGAATAAGTTCATGCAAAGACCATGGGGTAGGTGAGCCACCGCACCCAGAGCATGGCCAAGTGAGTGAACCAGACCAACCATTGAATTAGAGAATGCGATTCCCGCCATAGTTGATGCTTGAGCAAGCTCTAAACGACCTTGTGCATCACTTGGATTGTCTAAAACTTTGAATAAGTTTTCACTAATTTTCTTGATGCCAGCACTTGCATAAGCATCGCTTAAAGGATTCGCTGCTAAGCATGTATAAGCTTCAACACAGTGAGTGAGTGCATCCATACCTGTCATTGCGGTTAGGTGTGGTGGCAATGTTTGTGTCATGCGCGGATCAAGAATCGCTGCATGTGGCATGAGATAGTAAGAAGCAAATGCAAGTTTGACATTTTTTTGCGTATCAGAAACGACAGCAACCATAGTTGCTTCAGAACCTGTACCAGACGTTGTCGGAATCACGAAGAATGGTTTTAATGGTTTTGGTAGGTTATGCGCACCTGAGTATTGCAATAAATCATCGCCACCTTCTGAAACTAAAATATTAGTTGCTTTGGATGTATCAATAACCGAACCACCACCAATCGCAATAATCGCATCACATTTTTTTTCACGATACAGTTGTGCTGCTGCACGTACTACTTCCAAGCTTGAATCAGGTGGAACGTCATCAAAAATTGCACCAATTACAGCATCTGTTGTGCTAAAAGCAGCTTCAATTGGGCTGAGTAGACCATTTGCACGTACGCCTTTATCGGTAATGATCATTGGGCGTTTTGAACCAAGAGTCGCAAGTTCAAAAGGGATGTGCTCTAACGCAGCATTACCAGCAATTACCTTTACAGGACAAAAAAATTCGTAATAAGGCTTAGCCATGTTATGTGCTCCGTTTGAAATATGATTGTGCGACTTTGAGGTAGATATTTTTTGCGCCAGTGAATTTTTCTTTGAATGTTAATTCAGCTGGATAACGTTTCACAGCAAGTGAGGCAATTAATTTAGGTAGAATTAACGCTTCCATTTTATTTAAACAACGCACTAAGCGAATGGCACTTGAAACATCACCATCAGCAATCATACGGTCATTGGCAAATGCTTGAGCAGTACTTTCTTGGAAAGAAAATACCAGAAAAGCATGAGTTAAATGTTTGAAGGTAATTGTTAAATCAGGTTTGCCTTTATAGTTGGATAAAAGCTCTAATTGTTTTTCTTCGGTCACTCGTGCAATAAATGCAGGACCATTTGGGAAAACATTCATTGAAAGTATAAAGCCAACTGGAAATTTAGAGACTTCCTGTTGTACTTCGTCATCCACTTGGCTTGCCATTACTAAACCACGACCGACGACATCCATCATGAGTTTTACGTAGGCAAATTGCAAAGTGGGCTTCACTGCTTTGGTCGAAATCACTCGCGTATCCCTTGTTAAAATTATGCAAAAGCAAATTTAGAGTAATTACTCTAATTTATTTCTTTGGAATTTAAAAGTAGTTTATTCAGATTTGACTACAAGGTCATGAAAGAAATTCGTATTTTGTAAATAGCGAATAAAATCATGACAAAGTTGCTCAAAGCTTGGGTAATCTTCAAGCAAGTCTTGCAAGCGTACCATTTCTAAACCTGCGTATCCACAAGGATTAATGGTTTGAAAGCCTGTTAAATCACAATCAATATTTAAGGCTAAACCGTGGTAACTACGACCACGGCGAATTTTAAAACCTAAAGACCCGATTTTACGACCATCAACATAGACTCCTGGCGCATCAGGCTTAGCGTAAGCGCCAATATTGTATTGTTTCAGCAAGTCAATCATGGCTTGTTCAGCAAAGCTGACTAGAGTTCGAACATGCCATTTCAAACGGTTTAAATCTAATAGGAAATAGGCAACGAGTTGACCCTTACCATGCCAAGTGACCTGTCCTCCGCGATCACTATGGACAACTGGAAGGCTGCTGTGCGTAAGGATATGTTCAGCTTTGCCTGCTTGCCCTTGAGTCAAAACATCTTGATGTTGTAATAACCAAACTTCATCGGGTGTGGTTTCATCACGATTGGTTGTGAAGTCTTTCATTGCTTCAAAACGAGCTGTGTAGTCTTGTAGATCATTGAAACAACGAATGATTAAAGTAGGTTTTACAGAGCTCATTACAATAAAATTTCCTTTGCAGCTTTAAAGAGATAAGTGGTTGAATTATGTAATTATTTAAGTTGGATAAATAGGGGTGATCTAAAAGTCTTACGTTATTTTTTATTAAAAAAAATCCAAAACACCTGCGTATTTTGGATTTCTTATTTAAAGCGCTGTCTTAATTAAAGGGCAGGCTGCAAGATCAGCATATAGCGCATGAACTTGTTCTAACTCTTCAAAGCGTAATTGTGCGGTTAAAGAGTGGTATTTACCTGTACGTGAAGGTTGTACTTTTACTGTACCACCATCGAATTCAGGGAAGTGCTTCTGCAAAATATCAACAACAGCCACTCGAAGTTCATCCCCTGCATTACCAATCAATTTGATTGGATAGTCCATCGGGAAAACCCAAAGATGTTCTTGTAATTCACGAGAAGGAGTGCGGTCTAACATGAGCAACCTCTTTAATTTGAAACGCCCGCATCAGTGCAGGCGCTTATGATCTAATAACTAAATGGGGATGAAGTACTTAACTTCAAGTCATGAACGAGGGCTTTGACCATCGTTCAAACTTTCCCAATAATTAGTCATTTTCCAAGAATGAACGTAAATGTTCAGAGCGAGAAGGGTGGCGAAGTTTACGTAACGCTTTCGCTTCAATCTGACGGATACGTTCACGTGTTACGTCAAACTGTTTACCCACTTCTTCTAAAGTATGGTCGGTTGGCATATCGATACCAAAACGCATTTTTAAGACTTTAGCTTCACGTTCTGTTAAGTTTTCAAGCACTTCACGTGTCGCTTCTTTTAAACCTTCTGAGGTCGCAGCATCGACTGGAGATGTGATGTTCGAGTCCTCAATGAAGTCACCAAGATGCGAATCTTCATCATCACCGATCGGTGTTTCCATCGAAATCGGTTCTTTTGCGATTTTAAGTACTTTACGAACTTTAACCTCGTCCATTTCAAGACGCTCACCTAATTCTTCAGGTGTCGGTTCACGTCCCATTTCTTGAAGAAGTTGACGTGATACACGATTGATCTTGTTAATCGTTTCAATCATGTGGACTGGGATACGAATAGTACGCGCTTGATCGGCAATTGAACGAGTAATCGCCTGACGAATCCACCAAGTTGCATAAGTCGAGAATTTATAACCACGACGATATTCAAACTTGTCTACAGCCTTCATCAAACCGATGTTACCTTCTTGAATCAAATCAAGGAATTGTAAGCCACGGTTAGTGTATTTCTTCGCAATTGAAATAACCAAACGTAAGTTTGCTTCAACCATTTCTTTCTTGGCACGACGTGCTTTCGCTTCACCAACTGCCATACGTTTAGAGATATCTTTGATATCTTTTACGTTCAAACCAAGGTCTTTCTCAATATCGGCAATTTTCTGTTGGAATGCCAATACGTCAGGGCGCACTTTTTCTAAATGTGCTTTGGTTTCAGCAGGGGCTTTCGCGATTTGTTCATCTAACCAAGCTAGATTTGACTCTTGTTCAGGGAAGGTTGTACGGAATTGATTACGATCCATACGACCACGACGCACTGCATAACGCATGATTTCACGTTCGTTGGTACGAATTTGCTCATGTGTGCCACGAATCATTTCTGAAATGATGTCAAATAAACGTGGTGTGAATTTGAACATCATAAAGACAGCAGCTAAAGCTTCTAGTGCAGCTTTTGCTTCGTCACTATTGCGACCATGTTTTGCTACAATTGCTTTTGTATCATTCCAAGCAGCTTCTAGTTCAGAAAAACGAACTTTGGCGATTTCAGGATCTGGACCTGAATCACCTTCAGAATCATCATCACCTTCAGATTCTTCGTCTTCGTCATCATCGTCAAGTTTTACATCTTTCGTCGCAGGTGAAGCGCTTTCAGCTTCTTCAAGTTCTGCTTCTTCTTCCAGTACTTCTGGAATGTCATCATCAGTTTCTGGGTCTAAATAGCCAGAAAGAATATCGGCAAGACGACGCTCACCTGTTAAAAAGTCATTATATTCTTGTAAAACAACTTCAACAGCATTTGGCCAATAAGCAATTGAATGTAAAACGTCACGAATACCTTCTTCGATACGTTTTGCAATGCTAATTTCGCCTTCACGCGTTAAAAGTTCAACTGTCCCCATTTCACGCATGTACATACGTACAGGGTCAGTGGTACGACCAGGCTCGCTTTCAACCGATGCGAGTACGGCAGCAGCTTCTTCTTCAGCGACTTCGTCTGCAGCTTCAGTAGATTCACCAAACATGGTGTCATCAGTTTCTGGCGCACGTTCATGCACTGGAATACCAACGTCTTGAAGCATCTGGATGATGTCTTCAATCTGCTCACTTTCCGTAATTGAGTCTGGTAGATGATCGTTAACCTCAGCGTAAGTTAAGTAACCTTGTTCTTTGCCTCGGCTAATCAGAGCCGCTACTTGAGAAGTAGGGGAATGCATATCGCTCATCTTTGCTTACTCTTTTGTTGAATCTGTGGCGGTGAAAAACCGTGCATGATAGCACAATTCACGAGGAATGTTTTGGATTTGATCCGCTAGCTTTAAATAAAAAATAGGTTGGATTGAACTGTAGTTTCTTAGATATTGGGATGTGTCATAATTTTTCAAGCAGAGAATTCCTATTCAAGAATTTTTTCATTTGTACAATTGTTTGAATATAAATACACAAAAAAAACGATGAAAAAAAGTACAAAACACCATTTTATAGTAAAAAAAATCAAATAAAACTTGACAAGGTCTGATAAGACCGATAAATAGCGGCTAGACCCATTTATATTTTTTCATTTAGAGGTACTGTTAGTGTCTTCTACAGATTTCGAATTAGATGATGATAACTACGGTGAGGATGATGTTGGTTTTGATGAGTCATCAGGCAAAATCAGTGCCAAAGAATCATTAGAAAAGCGCCGTTTGATTGATGATCTACTCGCTCAACGCCGTTTAGAACGAGAATTAAAAGATTTCGATTATGATTTCGACGACGATGATTTGGATGACTAAAGTGAAGCAAAATTGCTAAGACTTTATGTTTGAAAATGTTATGCTGTTGCCGTGTATTTAAAATTTGGATTATAAAATGAGCACATTAGATTTAGACTTATTGAGTAATTTTCTTGACGGTGATCAAAATGAGCACGGTTTAGATTTTGCAGCGACTCATGGCTTTTTGTGTGCTATTGCGGTTGGTCCAAAATTTGATCGTTGGTTGGATGAGCTTTTTGAGAGTAATCAAAAGAAAGTTCCTAGTGAAATCATTGAACAAATCAAAGCTTGGTTAGAGTCTATTCGCCAAGATTTAGCCAATGAAAACGGAATTGAATTCCCTTTTGAAATTGAAGAAGCAGATGTTGATTCAAGTTTAGGTGATTGGAGCGTTGGTTTTGTTGATGCAATGTTCTTAAATGAAGAGGCATGGTTTGCTCCAGAGTTTGAAGAACAATTGGTTGATTTAACTTTACCAATTATGGTGTTTAGTGGCATTGATGAAGAAGATCCACAAATGGAATCTTTCCGCCGCAATGGTCAATTGATGGATGAATTAGCAGAAGAAATTCCTGATAATTTGAACGAAATTTATCTTATGTATCACACGCCAGCGTGATGCTAAATCTTATGTAGTTATAAAAGTAATGCATAATTTGACACCAAATTAAATATTAAACGTCCTTTAGAGGACGTTTTTTATATCTCGTTTGGGAGTTAATGTTTTTGTGATTGAGGAAGCATCAAGTGGAGATCACTATTCAATGCTTTTATATTTCTCTTCGCTATTTAATCTATTTGTGGTGATTTGCCCAGAGACCAAACATTTTCATAGGCGATTACTTTACCCTTAAGATTCTCTGTTATTGTTTCCAATAATTTAATTTGATAATGCGTTGCATAATGCTCAGTTAATTCATGTTCAGGAACGGAGAATGGTGGTCCTTTAAGTGAGTTTTGATCATATTCAAGGCTAATTAATAGCTGAGGTGCTTGTTTTGTAACGTCTAACAAATGTTGTGTGTATTGGCTTCGCATTTGCGGTGGAAGAGCGATTAGGGCAGCTCGATCATAAACAGCATCTACATCACCAAGTTGTTGTGCTGTTAACTGGAAAAAATCACCAACGAATAATTCAATTTGAGGATGTTGATAGTGAGTCAATTCACCTGATTGTGCCTCTTTAAAGCTCAATCCTAAATTTGAAATAAGATCTTGGATTGCAATAGGGCTAAGATCAATACCAACTATTTGATAACCCTGATTTATTAGCCAGCTTATATCTAAACTTTTACCACAAAGTGGAACAAAAATACGAGCATGAGGCTTTAAATCTAATGATCTAAAATATTGGGTGAGTAGGGCGTGAGGTTGGTCTTGATGAAAACCAATATTATTGTTTTGCCATTTGTCATGCCAAAAATCATGTTGCATTATTTGAACCTCGGTATCCATGTAAATAGAGTTGAAAATGTCATTTACTATTTTTTTGATAAATAGAATTTTTTGATTAAGAACCAAAGGGCGTATGCTATCGCAATAGCTAAAATAATAGTGCCAATACGCTGTGTAATAGCACTCATCAATGCTGGATTTTCACTAAAATGATAACCAACATAGGCAAGTAGGGTGGTCCAAAGGATTGTACCTGCAGCACTGTAAGCCATGAACTTACTAAAAGGCATTTTGCTCATACCTGCTGGGATACTAATTAAAGAGCGAACTGCAGGTACCATACGACCAAAAAAAACGATCCTATGCCCATATTTTTCAAACCAAGCCAATGATTTTTCAAGATCAGCAACACTAATACGTAGGTATTTTCCGTAGCGTTCGACAAGAGTAAAAAGGTGGTGTTGCGGAATTTTTCTACCAATCCAATACAGTAATGCTGCGGCTAGGAGTGAGCCGATACTACCAGCAATAATAACGCCAATTAAGCTCAAGTCTCCCTTAGAGGCGGTATAACCCGCAGAGGGCATAATGATTTCGGATGGAATTGGTGGGAAAATATTATCAAGAAACATTAAAAATGCGATACCCAAGTATCCTAGTTTCTCCATGATGGATAATACCCAGCCTTCCAGTCCCATAGCGCCTAAATGTGATTTGTGAGTTAGGGGTTAGAATAATGGTTGTCTAGATAACTCTCAATGATGTATTGGTTAATAATTTTGATGATTAAAATAAAAAAAGCCTTAGTTTGAGCTAAGGCTTTTTATTAAATTTTTATACTTATTTATAGGCGTTTGCGTTTTGCCGCTGCAATTTGTGACTGACGCATACGGAAGCCAGCTTTTTGTTTATCCGTAGTTTTATCAATACAGTAAACACAAGACACACCGTGTTCATAGCTTGGTAATTCAGCTTCAACCTTAGTAAGTGGCCATCCACAAGCGTGACACTTAATATTTTCACCTTCTTCAACGCCGTGAGTCACCGCAGTACGACCATCAAATACGAAGCATTCACCTTCCCACATACTTTCTTCGGCAGGGGTTTCTTCTAGATATTTTAAAATACCGCCTTTGAGATGATAAACTTCCTTAAAGCCTTCTTGAAGAAGGAGAGAAGTTGATTTCTCGCAACGAATACCGCCTGTACAGAACATCGCAATTTTTTTGTCTTTGTGCTGCTCAAGGTTTTGTTTTACATATTCAGGAAATTCACGGAATGTTTCCGTTTTAGGATCGATTGCACCCTTGAATGTACCAGCTTTGTATTCATAGTCATTACGAGTGTCGATCAGGATCACGTCATCACGGCTAATCAGCTCATTCCATCCCTTTGGATCAAGATAGTGGCCAACCAAATCACGTGGCTTAACGTCGACACCTAAAGTGACAATTTCATTTTTAAGTTTAATTTTCATTTTACGGAATGGTTTTTCAGAGCTTTCAGACTCTTTATATTCCATTGCATTGAAACCTTCGTTTAAAAGGAATTGATGAACGCTATCAATCGCGGCACGGTCGCCAGCAACAGTTCCATTAATTCCTTCAGACGCTACAATCAGAGTTCCACATAAATTGATGCTCTTCACTAAGTTCAAAAGACGTTGTTGCAGGTCTGCTGCATCTGAAACTTCTTTAAATTGATATAGTGCCGCAACAACCCAATTATTGGTCGCTTGCTGTTCTACAGGTGCAAGCTGTTCTACAGTAGCGTTCATGGATAACTCCAAATGTATTAAGATAGAAAAATGAGGCGCACATTTTAGCGCGAAATCTGAAAATAAGCGAGAAAGCCATAAAACAAATATGGTTTTAGAGGAGTTGGTTTTGAGTAACGATCGTCGAATTCCATCATTGACCCCCTGTGCAGGACGTTGCTCAACGGTATTTGGTGATCTGGTTTGTCGTGGTTGTCGACGTTTTAATCATGAAGTGATTCAGTGGAACACCTACACGTCTGAACAAAGACTCATGGTCTGGAAGCGTCTGGATGCACAACTGGACCAGATATTGGTGCCTTTGCTACCTCATGCGAATCTTCAACATATTGAAGGTTTTATTCACAGTAAACATATTCGTGTCTTAGAGACAGCAACGACAGGGCGGAAGTTGTATCATGCTTTGAAAATTTGCGAGAAGAATAAGCATTTGGCACTTGATAGTGGGCTTGGTATTACAGATTCACAGGTTAAACCCATTTGGGATGAGTTTGAGCGTCGTGTGTTGGCTTTGGCGAAAGCGAGTTATGAATTGGCATGGTTACGTGCTGATGGTATCAGTGCAACCTTGTTACGTGCCTTGGAAGATGATGATATCTAAAAAGCTTTTTTTCGAAAAGTTAGCCAATAAATAACCATTTCAGCAATTAATACATTGATCGTCCAGCCTAACCATGCTTCAAGCTGATAAATGTGGATTGGTGTAAGCCAATCCCAATAGGGTTGAATTTGGTAAAGTGCAAGTTTCCATGTTCTTAAGCTTAATGCAGATAATGCTAAAGCAAAACTTCGAATCATCCAGTTACGATGTGCAATCCATTTTTTTTGAAAAGCATAATAAAGTGCAAATAGGGTGCTTGTTCCCCATAATAATCCAAGAATCACAAAGCAAATTTGAGTACTTAGACCTCCATTTGCTGAGATTGCAAGAATGAAGCCGCTAGGCAAGGCGGCTCCAAGTGTTGCAATAATATAAAGCCAGCCCGCATAGCGATGTAAACGTGGTGTGTTGTTACGAATTGAATGTGAGAATTGGGTAAAACCCGCCAATAATACCAAGCTGCTAGTGATAACATGAGTTTGAAATGCAAAGCGCCAAGGCTGAGAGTGTACGACATCTTGCTTAAGAACTAAAAAATTGGTGCTATCCGACCAAGGGAAATAATTCAGGCAGATTTTAAGCATTAACCAAGATAGATAGCCGAAAACTAATATGATGATCAATTGAGAGAATCGGTTGAGTATTTTCCACATAAATATTGATCACTGATATGCTGTGTAAGCAAAATAATTTAAATAGTCTTTTTAGATGAGAACATTAAAATGAATAAGCCTAAACAATTATTAATTGCGATTGCTATTTTATCAAGCACTCCGCTGACTTTAGCACAGCCCGCTCAAATAGCACCTTCATGGACAGGGTTATATAACGATGAACAAAAAATTTCTTTGTTTATGCAGCAAAAAGGTAATGATGTTAATGGTTATAGTGTTTTGAATGGTAAGAAACTAAATTTTAAAGGGAAAATTAAGCAAACTAATTCAAATTATACATTAACCTTGAATGAGGTTGGGCAAGGTGTGGATGTTGGTCGATTCGTATTGAATTATAAGGGGAATACTTCACCGATTGAAGCGCAATGGTTGTCTGTAAGTCAAACGGTAAAACCTAATTTTTTTAGTTTAAATGCACAGCAATGTAAATATGCAAAAGGGCAAGGTGAATTTCCTGATGCTTCGGTGCGTTTGTTGAAAGATGCTGATTTACAAGTGCCTTTAGGGCAGTTGCAATATATGCGTAATGAAATTTATGCACGTCATGGTTATGCTTTTCAGAGCAAAAAATGGGCAACTACATTTTCGCAATATGATTGGTATATGCCTTGCTATACCAATGTGGATACACGTCTAACTCAAATTGAAAAAGAAAATGTAAAGCGTATTAAAATGGTCGAACCTTATGCAAAAGATATAGATTGGGGGCGTTGATTCATTTTGATGAATACTGTTTCTAATAAAAAAGCTGCCATTTGGCAGCTTTTTTAACATTAATTTTAAAAATAAAATTAACGTTTGATGTCGCGTTGAGTCGAGCCTGTGTAAAGCTGACGTGGACGACCGATCTTGTAAGGACCGCTGTGCATTTCTAACCAGTGGCTGATCCAACCAACAGTACGTGCAAGAGCGAAAATTACAGTAAACATTTCTGTTGGGATACCAATCGCTTTTAAGATGATACCTGAGTAGAAGTCTACGTTCGGGTAAAGCTTACGCTCTACGAAGTATGGGTCGTTCAATGCAATACGCTCAAGTTCCATAGCAAGCTGCAATTGTGGATCGTTGATGCCTAATGCTTCAAGAACTTCGTCACAAGTTTGCTTCATTACTTTAGCGCGAGGGTCAAAGTTTTTATAAACGCGGTGACCGAAGCCCATAAGCTTCACTTCTTTACGTTTTACTTTTTCCATGAATTCAGCAACGTTTTCAACGCTACCAATTTCATCTAACATTTTAAGTACAGCTTCGTTTGCACCACCGTGAGCAGGTCCCCAAAGTGCAGAGATACCAGCAGAGATACATGCATATGGGTTCGCACCAGTAGAACCAGCAAGACGAACTGTAGACGTAGATGCATTTTGCTCGTGGTCAGCATGAAGCGTAAAGATACGATCCATTGCACGTGCAAGAACAGGATTTACTTTGTAGTCACGATCAGCAGGAGTAGCAAACATCATGTGCAAGAAGTTTTCTGCATAACCTAAGTCATTACGTGGGTAAATGAATGGTTGACCTACAGTGTACTTGTAGCTCCACGCTGCAAGCGTAGGGATTTTCGCGATTAAGCGAATTGCAGTAATTTCACGATGGTTAACATCTTCGATGTCTAAACCGTTGTGATAAAACGCAGATAATGCACCTACTACACCAACCATGATTGCCATAGGGTGAGCATCACGACGGAAACCATTGAAGAAACGGCTTACTTGGTCATGAACCATAGTGTGGTTGCGAACTTTAGCATCAAATTCTGCTTTCTGTTCAGCATTTGGAAGCTCGCCATTTAATAATAAGTAGCAAGTTTCTAAATAGTCTGCTTGAGTCGCTAATTGATCAATCGGATAGCCACGGTGTAATAACACACCTTTGTCACCATCAATGAATGTGATCTTAGATTCGCAAGCAGCTGTCGCCATAAAACCAGGATCGAAAGTAAAATGACCAGATGCTAATACATCTTTAACGTCAATTACATCTGGGCCCAATGTGCCGCTGTAAATTGGTAATTCAATTTCTTTGCCATCAAGCTGTAATACGGCTTTTTTGCCAGTTGCTGCAGACATTCAATAGATCTCCTGTCCTGGTGAATGATTATCTGACTCGAAATCCTAATCTTGTCATGTGCGAATCAGACGGTGTCAAAATTTGCTATAAGATTAGTGGCTACTAAAATTTTGTCAATTATACTTAGGGATAAAAAATAACGTTATTGCAGTCAACTAGTCATTTAGTATCAAAGAAAAAATTGAGTAAAATCACAGCATCGGTCGAGTATAATATGTCAAATCAGGTTTGAGGTGCATAAAAAAAATGAAGCACCAGTACAATTGTAAGTAAATTTTTATCCGAGTTATATTTTGGTGCTTAAAAAATAAATACTTACCACAATTCAAAAGCCTATATATCTCAGGGTTTAGAATTAACTATCCATTAAAAAATAGATTAAAAGTTTTATATATTGAGTCATAATTGATTCATTATGGTGCGATTAACTGTATAAAAAATAGCTTATTTTTTGTGGCTAATTGGTGTGAGGAAACAGATTATTGATCCCTGATATTTAATATATAAATGAGGGGTATTATTTTCGCCTATATTTAAGATTGTATTTTTTGATTAATTTTTAGACATTAAGTGGAGTGTTATTGAAATATATT
>NZ_JANHGP010000050.1:0-38742 GCF_024494585.1 Acinetobacter sp. 5862 | reverse complement strand
ATAATTTGACTTGGCTTTGCACTTTCTGGTCATTTCCATTCGGAGATGACCACATTTCTTTTTTGCTACGCCAAACATCTAGCTAGCGATATGAGTTGCTGGCTAGCAACGCTGTTCAGCGTAGCAAAAAAATTGGTGTAGGCAGAGGGGAAAAATTGAGGGGGTGAAAGATTTGAAATTTTCCGTTTGATTTCTTCGATTTTCTGTATTTGGTAGGTGGAGTTTCCTTTTTTTTTATTTTTTTGGGGAGACGGAAATGTTGATATAGAGGGGGAAATCAGATGGCAGAAAATCCAATGACTGAATGACTACGGTACAATATTCTATTTCCGACTACAGTACAAAGAGGTCATGGTCTCTTGTGGTCTTTAGTAAAATTGTTAATTTTCTTATAGTTACTCAGTACGGTCTATCAGTTTTGCTATGGTAATTTTGTGGTACATCAACGGTCAATCTCAGGAGATGGCTATTATTTTTCTTGAACTTACTGATGGGACTTTCCCCAGAAAACTGATGTAGTAAAACAGTATTTACTTAATTTTCTTCAAGTTACGAAAAATGGAACGGTCTTATTGAATTTGTTCAGTTTTCATCTTTTTGGTATATTCAACACATTGTTTTTTATAAGTAAAAAATAAATATTACTTCTTACTCATAATCCGTTGGTCGACAGTTCAAGTCTGTCTGGGCCCACCATATAAATCAACCACTTACGTGTACTAATCGTAAGTGGTTTTTTTGTTTTTGCATTTTAATCGCTTAGGTGCACCACGCTTTTTAGCATAATCACTACTCAACTCAATATATTCATCCGTAAGAATCCCCTTACTAGCTAACACATCTTGTTTTGATTTCACCTCATAAACTATTCTTGGTCTCAACCGAGTAACAAAGCTGAAATTTTGGTTGGTCATTTCTGCAAACCATTGATAATCAACATACCCTTTATCAAATACAACGATACTTCCATGCGGGAATTTAAATGTTCTGCCTTGAACCATGTCATTTTCAATACCATCACCAAGCGCAACAAACTCAGGAATAGTGTTGCTATGATTTAATCCAACTGTAAGTTTTATGCTTGCTTTGGATTCATGTGCTTTTGCACATTCACACAATGACAGTGAAAGATCAATATGACTCGCATCAAGTGAATATAATGGATTTTTTTAAATCGAAATTTATGAGCAATCTTGGAATTTTCACAATGTTGAAGTAGTTGGATAAACAATTGTTGATACAAGCGAGCGGGTTGTTCTTCATTGATTCTTGCTAACGTACTTCGTGCAATTCTTTTGGCACCAAGGTGATAAAGCTTTTCCTGTTGTGATTCGAGATTAGATTCAATATCCCTCAAGCTTTGACGGCATGATAGTTGGGACATTAATATTGCAATAAATTGATCCCATCGTGTTGCTGATCTTAATTTTTGTCCTTGATGGTATTGTTTTGCAAGACGTTCAAAATCTTGTCTCAAAATGGGCTGGAGTAATTGATGAAATACCGTATTCTGATGTAAAAAAACCTGAATCCTTGTAGTTGAAGTGTTTGTTCGCACTTATATTTTAACTACTTTGGACTCAGGTTTTTTTATTTAACTCTAACTATGTTACTTTGAATAAGAGTTCATCATAACGTCCGAATACAGCTATATTTTTTTGATTTCTACAATATCACTTGATTCAATGAGCGATTGGATATTACCAAATAAACTTTGAATATAATCAGATGCTAGATGGATATCTAAATCCTCTCTGCTACGCCATTCTTCTAAGAAGAAATATCTACTCGAGTCATTTTCGCTAATATAAAGCTCATATTTCAAGCATCCTTCTTCTTGAAGCGTAGGCTCTATTACACTTTTTAAAAGCGCTTCTAACGTTTCTTTTTGATCTGATTTTGCCTTAATGTTCGCAATTACTGAAATAGTCATTATTTCACCTTGAGTTTGTTTTAGAAGTTTTCTAGTACAATTTTGCCTTTTGATTTACCTGATTCAAGCAACTTATGCGCCTTCTCCAAGTTTGCAGCGTTAATATTGCCTAAATTTTGGTTAAGCGTACTTCTAATTTTTTGCTGGTCAACTAATTGGGCAACCTGTTGCAACAGCTCACCTTGCTTTTCAATATCATCGGTTTCATACATTGAACGAGTGAACATCAACTCCCAATGGATAGAAATAGATTTAGTCTTAAACGGCATAATATCAAATGTTTTTGGATCATCGATCAATCCAAGCTTGCCTTGTGGTGCAATCAGAGAAACTATTTGCTTGATATATGTTTCTGTATGATTTGTAGAGAATACGTATTTTGGTTTTGCAATGCCTAGTGCTTCGATTTGTTCGTTTAAATCTTTGCTATGATCAATAACATGGTCAGCACCCAATGATTTCACCCAAGATTTCGTTTCTTCGCGCGAAGCTGTTGCTATAACGGTTAGATTTGTTTTTGCTTTTAGGAGTTGGATAGCAATTGATCCTACACCGCCTGCACCACCAATAATTAAAATACTGCCAACTTCTGTTTCTGAAATTTGAAACCGATCAAACAGCATTTCCCATGCCGTTATTGCAGTTAATGGCAATGCTGCTGCTTCTGCATTAGATACTGTAATGGGTTTAAGACTGATAATTCGTTCATCGACTGCTTGAAACTCAGCATTACTACCATCTCGGGTTAAATCGCCAGCATACCAAACAGAATCTCCTACTTTAAACGAGGTAACTTTTGGGCCAATTTCAACAATTTCACCAACGGCATCCCAACCTAAAATACGATTATTTGCTTCAGACGAATTTTTTCTCACTTTGGTATCAACTGGATTCACAGAGATTGCCTGAACTTTTACCAGTACATCACGCTCCTTAAGCGTAGGCTTCACTTTTTCAATATCTACCAATGAATTTTTAAAATCATCATGGTGATTGATAACATACGATACGGCTTTCATAGATTTGTCCTCAACTTTAAAAAAATAGAGTAAAAATGGGAGCCAAGTGCTCCTATTTTATGTTCCTCAATAATTAAAACTCTTGGCTCGTTGGGCGCAAAACAATTTCATTAATATCTACATCCGCAGGCTGTTCAATTGCATAAGCAATTGCTCGAGCGACTGAGTCAACTGGTATGGCTTGTTTGTAGAAATCAGTAACAAACTCTGAACTTTCTTTATGAGAAGAACCGAATTTTAGTTCTGACTCAATTGCACCAGGCTCAATAGTAGTCGTTCTAATTGTTCCCCCAACTTCATGACGAAGTCCTTCAGAGATGGCTCTTACAGCAAACTTAGTACCGCTATAAACAGTACCTCCTGGACTAAATACTTTTATCCCTGCAACAGATGCGAGATTAATAAAGTGTCCAAAGTTTTGTTTTTGGAAAACAGGTAGGGTAGCTGCTATACCATAAAGAACACCTTTAATATTAATGTCGATCATACGATCCCATTCATCAACTTTTAGCTCACTTAATGGTGCAATAGACATTAATCCAGCATTGTTTACCAATACATCGATTTGACCAAATGCGCTTAATGCCTTTTCAATAAGTGCTTGTACTTCCTGTGGTTTGGTTATATCCATACCAATAAATTCAGCTTGACCACCTTCAGCACGAATGTCGTGAACAATAGCCTCTAATTTTTCAGTACGTCTAGCACCAAGTACAACCTTTGCACCTTTTTTAGCAAGTAAGCGAGCTGTAGCTTCACCTAAACCACTACTTGCACCAGTGATAACAATAACTTTATTTTCTATATTATTCATACAAGTAACCTTCAACCTATCTGTCAATCATATTTGATGGGTTAAGTATTACAGCCTTGTTAGGTATAATAAATGAATAATATTATCTTTCAGAATTCCTATTTACGGAATAATTGCCATTACACAGGATTGGACATGCAGAACAAATTGGAAATGATGCGTATCTTTTGTGTGGCAGCAGAGTCTCGAAATTTTAAAGAGGCAGCAACTCAACTGGGTATTTCCCCGCAGCTAGTGACACGGGCAATAAAAGAGCTAGAAGCGCAGCGCGGAGAGATTCTGTTCTACAGGAGTACTCGACAAATTAAAATTACCGCTGATGGTGAGCGTTTGGCAAAGCAAGCACGTTTTGCGGTGGGATCGATTGATGCTCTGCTTGTAAAAGACACCAAGGAAAAACGAGACGAAATGCGTGGGACTGTCCGTCTTACTGTGTCGTCTGTGTTAGGGCGTAAAGTGGTAGTACCTGCACTAGCAGAATTTGCCACACGTTATCCAGATATTGTCGTGGATTGTGTGCTAACAGATTCACACTCGGATGTGATCGATGAGCGGATAGATATTGGGATCAGATTTGGATTTTTGCCGGACAATCGATATGTGGCAAGGGAATTGGCTAAAGTGAACTTTTATTCTGTGGGTACGCCAGAGTTAATTGATAAGGTCGGAATGCCTAAAAAAATTATTGACCTTGATAAATACCCTCTAACAGCAATATTCGATCATAAAACAGGGCGTTACTGGCCATGGACATTCACCGAAAGTCGAAGCTTCACGCCATCAAAGCCCCGTTTTATTACAGATGATCTAGAAGCTGAATTTCAAGCGATTCTCGCTGGAGTTGGATTCGGACACATGCCTGGATTTCTAGTTTTGCCGTGGCTTAGGAGTGGTAAGCTCATTCAGATACTTCATGAGGAAACCTCTCCCGTTTGGCGCCTGTATTTATACCGTCCACAGCGGGGCCCGACACCTTTGCGAATCCGAGCATTGTTTGATTACTTAGCGGAAGTGTTGGGCCATATAGAAACCTGAATCAGATGGAACTAAACTTTTTCTAGAAAGTAGAAATCAGATAAGACCATCATGTATTTAGAGTAACTACAATTTTTCCTATTTGCTGATTTGATTCAAGATAGCGCTGAGCGTCATGCATGTCCTCAAAGTTAAAGCAACGGTCGATCACTGGACGAAGATATCCTGCACCTATACTGCTAAGAATAAATCGTCTGGCTTGCTCCCTTAGAACAGGATCATGCAGAACCTCAAGGAACAAAAAACCTCGCATGGTTAAGCTCTTGCGTAATGCAACTTTAAGGGGAAATGGTGTGATCTCCGGGCTAAGCGCACCATGCATAACCATAGTTCCTCCTACAGACATCGCTTTTGCAATCTGTTCAATATATGGCCCTCCTACAGCATCGAAGGCGACATCAAGATGTTCTCCACCTAAACGTAAAACAAGCGCGTCATACAAATCTGGTTCATCTTCACTGGCTATAACATTTTTAACACCGAGATCCAGTAAACGTTGCTTTTTCTCTATCGTCTGTGTACTTGCAATGACCTTAGCACCCGCTGCTTCAGATATCTGTATCGCAGCTAGTCCTACGCTACTTGAAGCTGCTGTGATCAAGATCGTTTTTCCTTTCGAAACTCCACCAGCATGGATTACACCACCCCAAGCCGTTAAATACTGCATCCAGATTGAAGAAGCTTCTTGCCAGCTTAAACTATCGGGTTTGTGAACTAAAAAAGTTTCTGGAATCAGGAGCTTGTCCGCATATGTCCCATATTTGGCTAGATTGTCAGTCGGAAGAATCGATACTGCATCTCCTGGAGAAAATTGGCGTACACCTTCACCAATTGCCAGAACTATGCCTGCTCCCTCATATCCCAGACGAGAAGGGAATACTGCCTTTTGAATATAAGTACCACGCCGAAACATTACATCAGCCCGGTTGAGTCCGATCGTTTTCATCTGGATTAGAACTTCTCCTGCTGCTGGTAAAGCAACAGGAAGTGTTTCTAATGTCAGAACATCTGTATCTCCAATACTATTGAAGCGCCAAGTCTTGGCCTGAAGTGCGTTAAATGACATCAATCACGACCTTAATATTGGCAGAGCGATCTTGAACAGCATCATGAGCCTCAATCGCTTGATCTAGAGTAAAATGACGAGGATCAACAATAGGACGCAGTTTACCTTCCTCAACGAGACGAGTCGCGATCTTAAGGACATCACCATGATGAGCACGGCGATTGCCTGTTAACATCGGCAATAGGACGAATACGCCAGACAGTGTGGCACACCGTAGAGATGAACTCGCTAAATTATGATTACCAAATGCAGCACAGCTGGTAATGTGGCCATAGTGAGTTGTCATGGAAAGTGAAGCTTCGAGTACTGGACCACCCACAGTGTCGTAAACAATGTTAAAACCTTGACCCTCAGGGCTTGCAGCAATAATGTCATCGGAAGATGCTGTTGTGTAATCGAGAGGTGTTGCACCGAGTTCTGAAATCAGTGATTGATCAGCTGTACGACCAGTCGCCCAAACATTTGCATCAAGTGCTTTTGCAAGCTGAACCACCATATAACCAACGCCACCAGCACCACCCTGAACCAGTACAGTTTGCCCTGGTTGGACCTTCGCGTTATCCACTAAACCTTCCCAAGCGGTGAGGAACGTCAATGGTAGTACTGCTGCCTCGCGCATAGAGATATTGCGTGGCTTTAATGCGATCAGATCAGCATCTGCTACAACATATTCTGCTAAAGATCCTTGAAGACCACGAACGCCACCAATCAGACCGTAAACTTCATCTCCGACGTTGAAGTGGGTGACACCTTCACCAACAGCAGTGACAACCCCAGCCATATCCGTTCCCAACACGGCAGGAAGCTCTGGCATAGCATATGGTGCTTCACCAAGACGAATTTTATAATCAATAGGGTTTACACCACTCGCATGAACACGTACTAGAACTTGCCCAGCCTCTGGTTGAGGTATAGGCAGTTCTACACGTTTAAATTCATGATCACCAAAATTTTCTAGGATAAGAGCATTCATCATCTTATTCATAGTTGTTCCTTATTTTTAACTGGGGGGATGATGTGCACAGTACCAAAGTAAATTAATCCAATAAATGATATTTATAGGATTTAATAATTCCTAAATAATGAATAATAAATATCATCCGCTCACTAAAAATATTCTAGTACAGTCTGTAAAGGCAGTTAAATCTAAACTGTCGGTAGTATTTACAAGGCTTGAAACGTTCAAAATATCTACAAAGTGGCTAAAATTTGAAACATAATTCTAAAAGGTCACAGCATTACAAAGAACATGAGCCAAAATAATAAAAATGGGAGCTAAAGTCCCATTCTTTGTGACTTTGGCATCAGCTCTACGATGTTAATTTAAAAAAAAACTAAAAACAGGCATAGAAAATTTTCGCTAAAGATCTTTTTGATTTTCGATTTATAAAAAATATTGCTTTTTTTATACTATGGGGTAGTATAGTATTAATGCTAGCAAATAAGGAGGTCTGATGCCTAATCAGGTTGAAGACAAAAAAAAGATTCTTCTACGCGTCAGAAAGATCAAAGGTCAGACGCAAGCGATTGAAAAAGCGTTAGAAGACAATGTGGAATGTGGTGCAATTCTGCAACAAATATGCTCTGTGCGTGGTGCTATTAATGGTTTGATGAATGAAATGTTGGAGGTTCATTTAAAGGACACTTTAGTATCAGGTGAATCCACAGAACAACAACGAAAAGAAGAATTGGCTGAAATCGCCAAGATTCTAAAATCATATTTAAAATAGATCTGTATAAGGAATTATTCCATGAAGTCACGTGCTGCTGTTGCGTTTGGTCCTGGTCAACCTCTTCAAATTGTTGAAGTTGATGTTGCACCACCGAAGAAAGGTGAGGTATTAATCAAGATTTCCCATACCGGTGTGTGCCATACAGACGCATTTACTTTATCTGGCGATGATCCTGAAGGTGTTTTTCCGGCTATTCTCGGGCATGAAGGTGCTGGTGTTGTCGTTGAGGTGGGTGAAGGCGTGACTAGCGTCAAACCAGGTGATCATGTAATTCCACTTTACACTGCTGAATGTGGCGAGTGCGTATTCTGTAAATCTGGAAAATCGAACTTGTGTATTTCCGTTCGCGAAACTCAAGGTAGAGGCGTAATGCCAGATGGTACCACTCGTTTTTCCTACAATGGTCAACCGATTTACCACTATATGGGCTGCTCAACGTTCAGTGAATACACGGTAGTGGCAGAAGTATCATTGGCTAAAATCAATCCTGAAGCCAATCACGAACATGTCTGCTTACTGGGTTGTGGTGTCACAACGGGTATCGGTGCAGTACATAACACAGCTAAAGTACAAGAAGGTGATAGCGTTGCGGTCTTTGGTTTAGGCGGTATTGGTCTGGCAGTCGTACAAGCCGCACGTCAAGCTAAAGCAGGGCGTATTATTGTGGTTGACATGAATCCAGATAAATTTGCGCTGGCAAAAGAGTTTGGTGCAACGGACTTCTTGAACCCTAAAGATTACGATAAACCAATCCAGCAAGTCATTGTTGAAATGACTGGCTGGGGTGTAGATCATTCATTTGAATGTATTGGCAACGTGAATGTAATGCGTGCAGCCCTTGAAAGTGCACACCGTGGCTGGGGTCAATCCGTAATTATTGGTGTAGCTGGCGCAGGTCAGGAAATCTCTACCCGTCCATTCCAACTGGTTACTGGTCGTAAATGGTTAGGTTCTGCTTTTGGTGGCGTAAAAGGTCGTACGCAACTTCCAGGAATGGTTGAAGATGCCATGAAAGGTAAAATTCAATTAGAACCATTTGTGACACATACGATGGGCTTGGATCAGATCAATAAAGCCTTTGATCTAATGCATGAAGGTAAGTCAATTCGTACTGTAATTCATTACGAATAATTCCGTCAGACCTTATAGTTTTCCATGCATGTGCATCATGAATGACATGCATGGAATCCTCTAAAACGGCACATTATCTGTAAAACAGATCTAACTGTGTAGGCATCGTGTATAGATTGAATAAACCTGCCTACATTTTAAATCTTTATCACTATTCTCTGTGGAGAATGTCAGACTCTTTGTTTACTGGATTTCTCATGAAGTCTTGCTCAACATAGGTAATTGATTATGGAAATAATTGAGAAACATGCTTCTTTTGGTGGATCGCAAGAAGTGTATCGCCATCAGTCAATAGCATTAAACTGTTCAATGAAATTCTCAATATATCTGCCACCTCATGACAAAGATGAGCGGTTGCCAGTTTTATATTGGTTATCAGGACTGACTTGCAACGAACAGAACTTTATTACTAAAGCCGGAGCACAAAAGTATGCGGCTGAACATAAAGTCATTGTTGTTGCACCAGATACCAGCCCACGTGGAGAGGATGTACCAGATCATGCAGATTATGATTTAGGCCAAGGCGCAGGATTCTATGTAAATGCAACAAAAGCACCCTGGTCACAGCATTTCAAAATGTATGATTATATTGTGGAAGAGCTCAGAAATCTGATTGACCTGAATTTTCCGACCAATCAAGTCCAAAGTATTATGGGTCATAGCATGGGTGGTCATGGTGCATTAGTCATTGGGTTAAAAAATCCTGAGCTGTATAAAAGTATTTCTGCTTTTGCACCAATTGTTGCACCTAGCCAAGTACCTTGGGGGCAAAAGGCTTTCACACACTACCTAGGTGAAAACGAAACTTTATGGAAAAGCTATGATGCGATTGAATTAATCAAAAACGCGGAAGTTCATTTACCTATTTTAGTCGATCAGGGAACAGCTGATGATTTTCTTGAAGAACAGTTAAGACCTAAGCTTCTTAGTGATATTTGTTTGGAACAAGAATATCCTCTGACACTTAACCTAAGAGAAGGGTATGACCATAGCTATTACTTTATTGCGAGCTTTATAGAGAAACATATAGAGTTTCACAGCAAATTCCTAGCTAAATAACTTTCATAGATATGAGGATGTACATGTTGTTCTTGAATGCTTCTTGAGCAATATAATCATCCAGATGAAGAGGTCAGCTTATAAATCTAAGGACGAATCAATTGATCCTTATATAACTAAGATTGAATTTAATCATCTCATATCTTGATTTTTTGATTCAAATGTTAATGATATTAACTTGAATGAATTCATAGCATTATGCCGAAATAAAAAAATCAGATTTTGGCTCAGCTATGGAAAATTGTTTTTAACCTTTGTACAACAAAACTTTCTGACATGCATAAATTATCAATGTCAGAATGAGTTTTAATTTTAATCAATTGTGGCGTTTTAGTCATGCTTAAAACAGCTTTATATGTCCGCCTTGAAGCTAAACCGGGTAAAGAAGACGAAGTGGAAGCTTTCCTTAAAGCCGGTTTACCTATTGTAATGGAAGAACCTGCGACAGTTGCGTGGTTTGGCCTACGTCTTGGACCTACAACATTTGGTATTTTCGATGCATTTCCTGATGAGGCGGGTCGCGAAGCACATTTATCTGGCAAGGTTGCAGCTGCTTTGATGGCTCAGGCCGATGAGCTATTTTTAGAGCCACCGTCAATTGAAAAAGTAGATGTTTTGGCTAGTAAACTACCAGCTCATACTGACGCTTAAATGTATGAAAGTGCTGCTTGAAATTTCGAATGAAAGGCAGCAATTCAACCCTGTGAGGTTTGTCTGAGGATTTTTATTCAAGTTGGGCTACTTTATTTAATGGCTTAATTTCATCATTTACATGGGTCAATATCAAAACAGGGTAAATAAACGAATGCACCCATGTACATGCTTTATGTTGAACCAATCTATCTAATTTAGTGTCGCATTTCTACATCTGTTAAACCGTGCCAATCTGCTTTTAAATATTCAATCACCTCTGTTTTGTATAAGCCATTCACTGTTTTAGCCAGTGCGTTCACGACCGTGTCAGTAGTCATACGTGTTGATACCTTCCATCCAGCAATCGCTCGTGAAAATACATCAATAATCAAAGTGGTATAGAACAAGCCTGAATGTGTTTAACCATCACTCAAGTCGCAAGCTAAAATAATTTTAAAAAAATAGACGACTGGTCTATTTTTATGTATAGTTAGCACATGGTGCAGTCAAAAGCCGCAGTGTTGTCCAATTTTTTAAAGTTTATTTGATGAATAACGGTGGTTTTTCAAATCAATTAGCTGATCATCCTAGGATAAAAATATGTTGAATTTTAACTTTTATAATCCGACCCGCATTATTTTTGGTGGCGATACAATAGCTAAAATCAATAACTATGTACCTACAGAAGCAAAAGTATTAATGTTGTTTGGCGGTGAAAGTGCACGTAAGAATGGTACTTTAGCTGAGGTGCGTGAAGCATTAGGTGCAAGAGAAATTCATGAATTTGGCGGAATTGAGCCGAATCCGAGTTATGAAACCCTCATGAAAGCTGTAGAGCTGATTCGTGAACAAAAGATTGATTTCTTGATGGCTGTCGGTGGTGGATCGGTAATTGATGGTACTAAATTTATTGCAGCAGCAGTCAATTATACAGGGGATGCATGGGAGATTTTAGAAACCCATGGTACTAAAATTACTCAAGCTTTGCCTTTTGCGAGTGTTCTCACCCTTCCGGCAACTGGTTCAGAAATGAATAGCGGTGGGGTAGTCACCAGAAAATCGACCCAAGCCAAATTGTCATTTAGCAGCCCCTATGTTTTTCCGCAATTTTCCGTACTGGATCCGAATAAAACTTTTAGCTTGCCGAAGCGCCAGTTAGCAAATGGCGTGGTCGATGCATTTGTTCATGTCATGGAACAGTACTTAACTTACCCTGTCAATGCACAAGTACAAGATCGTTTTGCCGAAGGTCTATTGCAAACTCTGATTGAGATTGGACCGAAAATCTTGGACGATTCAGCAGATTATGACACGCGTGCGAATTTGATGTGGGCTGCTAGCATGGCACTGAATGGGCTGATTGGAGCTGGTGTACCACAAGATTGGTCAACCCATTTGATTGGGCATGAGCTCACGGCTTTACATGGTATTGATCATGCTCGTACCTTGGCCATTGTGTTGCCGGCCAATCTACAAGTGCGTCGTCAAGAGAAGCGAGAAAAATTACTACAGTATGCAGCTCGAGTCTGGCAGATTGTCGAAGGTGATGAAGAACAACGTATTGATACTGCTATTGCTCGTACTCGAGCCTTCTTTGAGCAACTTGGATTGCCGACTCGTCTTAGCGATTATGGACTGGGGGAGACAGATATTGAGATCATCATTACGCAACTTAAATCACATAATCTTACACAGCTAGGCGAACATAAAAATGTTTCATTAGAGATCAGTCGCCAAATTCTCGAGGCGAGCATCTAAATAAGCGTATCTGTCATGGTCACGCTACACGACAAGTGATCATGCAACAATGCTCCTCAATCCTGAAAATTATCGGAGAAGTAACATGAAAATTTTAATCGTTTTAACCTCACATGATCAACTTGGCAATACTGGTAAGAAAACAGGTTTCTGGCTAGAAGAACTTGCTGCACCGTATTACACCTTTATTGACTCTGGTGCTGAAGTTACGCTGGCGTCGCCTAAAGGTGGGCAGCCACCACTAGATCCGAAAAGTAATTTAGCAGAAGCACAAACTGAAACCACTCATCGTTTTGAAGCTGATCCAACTGCAATGCAAGCATTGGCAGAGACGCATAAACTTAGCGAAATCTCTGTAGCTGATTATGATGCAGTGTTTTATCCAGGCGGGCATGGCCCATTGTGGGATTTAGCAGAAGATCCGATTTCAATTTCTCTGATTGAACAGGCGATTCAGTCTGGCAAACCTGTTGCAGCAGTGTGTCATGCCCCAGGTGTTCTTCGTCATGTAAAAACCAGTGATGGCAAGCCTTTAGTTAGCGGTAAATCTGTGACGGGTTTTACTAATACTGAAGAAGAGGCGGTAGGTTTGACTGAAATTGTACCATTTTTAGTTGAAGACATGCTTAAAGAAAACGGTGGTCATTATTCTAAAGTGGATGATTGGCAAGTATATGTTCAAGTAGATGGCTTGCTGGTTACTGGACAAAATCCAGCATCTTCTGCTGCAACCGCTACAGCATTACTTCAATTGTTGAAATAAAGAGTAGCTAGTGCCTGTTGTGGTGCTTAGTAGTGAATAAAACTTCTGACTCTGAGCAACTGGCGCAATAAGCAAAACAACCCTCATTTAATGGTGAAGGGCCTGAGTGAATAGCTTTCCTTCCTTTATTTTCCTATATACAGGAAGGAAGGTTATTTTTTAATTTAATTTTTATGAATCTTCACTTCTTAATAGAAATTTAGTTGCTCTCAGAGCTTGATGTAATGGTGTTTTATCTTTTTGCAACTTACTCAGTAATGCTGCACCTAACCACATTTGGTAAAGTACTTGTGCCAACGTGGAGGCCTCAGTATCTGCTTGGATAGACTGATCCTGTTTTCCCAAATCAATTAAACCAGCAATACGTTCGATTAGATCATCGACGCCAGCGGACATAATCGAGCGCATATCTTCAGATAGATCGGCAACTTCTGCGGCAAGTTTCACAATTAAACAGCTATCCGCCCAACCACACTGTGTTTCAGGATCTTCTATCCATAAATTAAAATACTCAATCAGCTTTTGATAAGGGGATTTATCGCTACGCCATACATCATTTAAACGGACTTGGTAATTATCTACATAATGCTGTACCAATTCACATCCGAAAGCTTCCTTAGATTGGAAATAATGATAAAACGAGCCTTTAGGGATTTCACAGCTCTGTAAAATTTCCTGTAATCCTACGCCAGTAAAACCTTTATGCAAAATCAGGTCTGAACTGGTGTTAAGAATGTGTAAGCGCTTCGCTTCAGACTTTTTAATAGGAGTAGGCTTCATATTAATTATTTACTCTATTGTAAAAAAATAGACCAGTCGTATTTTTTTATTATAACTCATCTACAATGGATGTAAAGAAATTTTAATCACAGTTTTTGATTGTGAAGAGAAATACTTCTAAATAAAACATGGAGTTATATGTGTGAAAACAGTTATTAATCAACGCATCGTTTTAGCTCAACGGCCAGTCGGTGAGCCAAAACACAGCGATTTTCGTATTGAACAAGTTGAACTCAATGAACTTAAACAAGGCGAGATATTGTTAAAAACCATTTATTTGTCACTTGATCCTTATATGCGTGGTCGCATGAGTGATGCTCCTTCATATGCAGCACCGGTTGAAATTGGTGAAGTGATGGTCGGTGGAACAGTCAGTCAAGTGGTGGCCTCTAAAAACCCAAAATTCAAAGAAGGCGAGTGGGTTCTTTCAGGAAATGGCTGGCAGGGCTACGCAATTTCTAATGGGGCTGCATGTCAAAGCTTAGGTATGCAACCTGAACATCCATCTTGGGCATTGGGTATTTTGGGAATGCCAGGATTTACTGCTTATATGGGGTTGTTGGACATTGGTCAGCCTAAAGCCGGTGAAACTTTAGTCGTTGCAGCTGCAACGGGACCTGTTGGTGCTACGGTTGGACAGATTGGCAAACTTAAAGGTTGTCGCGTGGTTGGCGTCGCAGGTGGTGCTGAAAAATGCCGTTATGCAGTAGAAGAACTTGGCTTCGATGCTTGTATCAATCATCATGATGAAAATTTTGCAGAACAATTACAACAAGCAGCTCCCAACGGTATTGATATTTATTATGAGAATGTGGGGGTAAAGTGTTTGATGCGGTATGGCCATTGCTTAACTCTGCGGCACGTGTACCAGTGTGTGGTGTGGTTTCCCAGTATAACGCTACCGAGCAAGCACAAGGCCCAGACCGTTTACCGGGCTTTATTTCCACCCTTTTAAAAAAGCGTATTCGCATGCAAGGCTTTATTATTTTTGATGATTATGGCAGTCAGTATCCGGAATTCTATTAGCAAATGTCTGAATGGTTGAAAGACGGAAAAATCAAATATAAAGAGCATATGGTGCAAGGTTTAGATAACACGATCAATGCTTTCAATGGTATGTTGAAAGGCGAAAACTTTGGCAAAGTCGTTGTAAAAATTTAAAAAAATAGGAATTATCATGATTACACTACATCATTTAGATCAATCACGTTCTTTTCGCATTTTGTGGTTGCTTGAAGAAATCAAGCAGCCCTATGAGCTGAAACGCTATTATCGTGACTTAAACACGCATTTGGCCCCTGAATCTTTAAAAACCATTCATCCTTTAGGGAAATCTCCAGTATTGGAATGGGATGGCAAAGTTATTGCAGAGTCAGGCGCAATCGTTGAGTTATTAATGCAGCAACTTGCGCCGCATTTAGCACCAGATATGGATGAACCTACCTATGTCGATTATCTACAGTGGATTCATTTCTCAGAAAGCTCTGCCATGCTGCCATTTTTGTTAAAAACGTTTAATGCGATAGAAACCAAGCAGGGTACGAAGTTGGTATTTCTAGAAAATTATACTCAAGTTGAGTTCGATAAAGTATTTAGCTATTTAAATGAATATTTAAAAGATAAAGAATTTCTAGTCGCAGACCGTTTAACCGGTGCTGACTTTATGATGGGCTTTGGACTACATGCTTTAGTTCATCATATGGGACAAGGTGAAAATTATCCGCATATCCAACGTTATGTAGCAGGTTTAAGCCAACTACCTAGCTGGCAAGCCGCAGTACAAATTGAACAAAATGGTGTGAAAAGTCAAAAATAGCAAGATTGATTTTTTAAAGGCAATTTAGAAAAAGAATCGTGCTTGACAAGTACATCTAGTTAAAAAATAAGCTGACACATATTTAAGTAAACGCCTAATGAATTTCATCGGGCGTTCTCTATTTTAAAGATAAGGAATTACCATTATTTAAGACAAGTTTCGCCTATTATTCCCCTGCAAATTCCTATCAAAAGAGTTTGAATATCACGAAGGTTACCTTGAAAGATATAATCAACTTTTGAAAGAAAGAAACGTGACTAACGGACAGCAAGATTAAATTATTCCTCGGGGTATTAAACAAGTAAACTACACCATTTTAATAACATAAACACATATGCGTAAAAATACGTCCCGCTTAACTGGCAATAGTTTTTGAACCCTTGTATAAAAGCTTAAAAGAATCTAGCAAGTCTTTATTTTACTTAATGTTAATGCTCATCCAGTATTGAGTTTTTTTATCTTTTCTGGCTTGTGATCTAGGTTGTAATACTCTAATTTCATACTCACCTGACGCAGGTAAAATATAAACACCATTATCATCAAGCTCTGGAGAATATTCTCCAAGATTGATAGAGTCTTTTAATTGATTACCCCATAAGTAAGTTTCAACATTTCCTCCAGTCAACGTCACTTTTAACTTTTGCCCTTTTTTAGCATAAAATTTGTAGGAATCATACTTGTATCCATCTAGCCTTCCGTAATAATTTGCAGAGTCAGCTTTTTTTGCAAACTTAACTACAACAGTCTTTCGTATATCATTGTTATCATTTGCAAGTACGGCAGGGCTAAGCATAGTTAAAGTTAGGGCCATACAAGCACCAGCTAGTAATTTTGTATTCGCTATTTTCATAAGTTACCTTAATTCTTGTATCGCTCCTGACATAGTAACATAAGTAATAAGTAACCATAAATCATGGAACAGAAATGTGAATAGTCACCAAAATTCTAGACACACATAACCATCTTTTGATAGACCCTCTCATAATCTAATCAAGAACTTTGACCGTTGGAACTAGGCCGCGTTTGAACTGCAGAACACCTCAATATATTCAAAGATATTAGACCTGGCTTCAGTTCTTGCTATATATTTTCTTCTTAATTCTTTCTTGTTTTAACAACTGAAAGAAACTCTAAGCAACAGCAACAGCAACAGCAACAGCAACAGCAACTGTGCTGGATTTGCTGGAAATTAACTTTCCTGATATGAGAGCATTAAAAATACTTAAATCAACAAAATCCAATCAAAGTACAACAATTTTCAGATGAAGAACGTATCAAACAATTGGAACGCGAAAATAAAGAACTGCATCGTGCTAATGACATTCTACGTAAAGCAGCCGCTTTTTTCGGCCAGGCGGAGCTCGACCGCCCACACAAATAGTGATGGATTTTATCCATAATAAGGCGTTATATGGTGTTGAGGCAATTTGTAGAATTTTACCTATCGCAGCTTCAACCTATTACCGAACTCTAATCCTCTGTGATGAGAAGCATTGCTTCGCAAGGGAACATCAAGCGAAACGAGATTTACATGACTTGCATCCATGCTGAACAAATTAAACGAATTTGGAAGGAAAGTTCAGGTCGATATGGTGTACGTAAAGTTTGGCAAAAACTGAAACATGAAGGCTATGTTGTTGCGCGCTGTACAGTTGCTCGATTGATGCAAAAGCTAGGTATACAAGGTGTTTAGCGTGTTAAGAAAGGGGGGTGTTTTTAAATGCCATTAGAGGGTTATTTTTACACTGCTGCTAATACGAACAGTAATTCATACGATAATGCTCTGGCTGAAACGGTGAATGGCTTATACAAAACAGAGGTGATTGAATATTTAAAAGCAGATTGGCAAGGTCTAGCAGATGTACAACTTGCGACATTAAGTTGGGTTGATTGATTCAACAAAAAGCATGTACACAGTGCACTGGGTTATGTATTGCCTTTTGAGTTTGAAGCAACGTACTATGATAAGATTAACCTGTTAGGTCAGGTGGCCTAACTTAAATAAAAAGTCTCCGACAAACTCGGTACGATTCAGTTAAAGAGTAAGAAAAATATTGGGGTAAAATCGCTTTTTGTCAAAAGAAAACAGTGTTCGTTCTAATTTATTACTTTCCTCAGAACCCACATCGACTTAAAATCATGAACACTTTTGATGATAAAGAAGTAAGTCCCGTGTCAGACCATTTGGAAAACGAATTTGAGCTAAGTAATGAGGAAATGCATCTCTATAGTCGTCAGATTTTATTAGATGGTTGGGATATCGAAGCACAAGAAAAACTAAAACTCGCCAATGTGCTAATAATCGGCGCAGGTGGTATCGGTTGTACCAGTACTGAGCTGTTGGCACGTGCAGGTGTAGGTAAAATTACCATTGTCGATGCCGATACGATTGAAATGAGTAATCTGCAAAGACAAATTGCCTTTACGACAAAAGATTTAGGTCGATACAAAGCCGAAATACTGGCAAAGCATCTAAAAGACATTAATCCGCATATACAAGTTAGCTATCAAAATATACGATTCGATGAAACGAATGCTGATGAACTTGTACAGCATCAAGATGTAGTCTTGGATGGTTGTGATAATTTTACGACCCGCTATCTAGTGAATGCGCTGTGTAGAAAACATCAAGTACCGCTTATCAGTGCGTCAGCCATTGGTTTTGAAGGGCAACTGTTTATGGTGGATGCTGATTCAGCTTGTTATGAATGTCTGTTTCCGAAAGAAGATCATGCCAATGAAGGATTACGTTGTGCGGAGTCAGGTGTATTAGCTACCACTCCTGTAATGATAGCGTCATTACAAGCGCATCACACTTTGTTGTTTTTAGGACTTGGTCTGACACCATTAAAGCAAAAACTGTTGCTTTGGAATGGTTTAAATCTATCGCAACGCATTCTTAAATTTGAAAAAGATGTAAATTGTCCAGTTTGTCAGGCAACTTGATCGGTAAATTGAGCAAAATTTGCTAAACTAAGACCATCTGTAAGGCAATTAAAGATTATGAAAAGAAATATTTTATTCGATGGATTACGTTCTGTTGCACGTATCGGTGAAACAGTTATTGTTGCTGCACAAGCAGGTGTGAAATATGCAACTGAAAAACCAAGTAATGCAAAGCTTATGCGTGAGACCTTTGAGTCGCTTGGTTCAACATATATTAAATTGGGTCAATTTATTGCCAGTACGCCGTCTTTATTCCCTCGTGAATACGTTCATGAATTCCAAGGCTGTTTAGATCAAACGCCAACCTTACCATTTAGCTATATCCAACAAGTATTAGCTGAAGAATTTGAAGGCCGTAATCTGAATGAAATTTTTAGTTTTATCGATGAAAAGCCACTAGCTTCAGCTTCAATCGCGCAAGTCCATGCCGCTCGACTGGTTACGGGTGAAGATGTGGTATTAAAGGTTCAAAAACCTGGTGTTGAAACCATTTTATATACTGACTTAAATGTCGTACATTGGGCGACAAAACTATTAGAAAAAGCCGTTCCTAAAATTAAGTTTGCATCGCTTTCTGAAATTGTGGATGAGATCAAAACACGTATGGTACGTGAAGTTGATTTTATTGAAGAAGCACAGAATCTGGATGACTTTATTCAATATTTAAATGTGTCAGGTAACCAAGCGGCAACTGCACCAAAAGTTTATCATCAATTTTCAACGCGCCGTGTACTTACCATGCAGCGCTTGTACGGGGTGTCATTAACTGATTTTGATGTTGTTAAAAAATATGCCAAAGACCCAACACAAGTTCTGATTACTGCAATGAATACTTGGTTTGGTAGTCTCATGCTATGTAAGAGTTTCCATGCTGATTTACACGCTGGAAATCTGATGTTACTTGAAGATGGTCGTATTGGTTTTATTGATTTTGGTATTGTTGGTCAGTTAAACCCTGAAGTTTGGACAGCATGTATGGCATTTATGGATGCATTACAGCATACCAATTATGTTGCGATGGCTGAGAATATGCTGAAAATGGGCATGACGCATCAGAAAATTGACACTCAAGTCTTGGCTGATGATTTAGAGCGTTTATTTAGCGGTGTATTACTGGCAGATCCGCAAGAAATTCTCAGTTCCAATCCAGCAGATTTGAATGACATTATGATGGATATGGTGGCTGTCGGTGAGCGTCATGGTATCAAATTCCCGCGTGACTTCGCTTTGTTATTCAAGCAAATGCTATATTTTGATCGTTTCATGCGTGTTCTCGCACCGTATACCGATATTTATGCTGACCAACGTTTAAAAATGGTTCACAATATTGAACCTGCTTCGTTTTTAAAGCATTAATTTATTTATCGGTTCATTAGGTCATTATGGATGCCATTATAATTGAAGGGTTGAAGGTGGATACTGTGGTTGGCTGTTTCAACTGGGAACGCCAAATTATTCAACCTTTGATGCTAGATCTCATCATTCATAATGATCTATCACACGCTGCATACTCGGATGAGTTGGAAGATACGCTCAACTATGCGCAAATCTGTGAGCTTGCAGCCCAAGTTATACAAGAGGCTAAACCGAAACTGATTGAGCACGCCGCACAATTGGTACTTGAATGTTTATTTACGACTTTCCCCACGATCGAATCGATCAGTATCACCATTCGCAAACCCGCCATCATTGCACAAGCCAATGCAGTAGGAATTCGCCTTGAACGCAACAGAAACAATTTTTGCGCTCGCATTGGCGAGTAACCTCAAACAAAAACAAAATTTCACTTTTGCTTATCAACAGATATTAAGCTTAGGTATAGTGGAATTTTCTTCAATTTATAGAATCCCATGTCGGGATCGTGTTGGTGCCGATTATTGGAATTCAGCTTGTTTATTAAAAAGTCGACTGAATGTTGATGAGATCACTGAAACCCTGAAAAACTTAGAAGCACAATCTGGTCGAGTTCGTCCATCACATAATATTAGCTTGGATATTGATGTGATTGCTTGGGGGAAGACTTTAGAAGATATGCAATTTAATCCAAAAAAGTTACCATTAGCCTTAGATGTTAAAATTCCACTTTATGATTTGTGGCAGGTTCCAGATTTAGATTACGATAGGAAAAATTCTTATCCCGTTATTTCTATCTAACACTATAATAATAGGAACAATATTCCATGAATAAAATTTCATTGTTACTAGGTTTTACAATTTTACTTTCAGGCTGTGCTGCCATGAGTGTTGAACAATGTAAAACTGCAAATTGGTTTAATGTTGGAGAAAAAGATGGTGCAGCAGGACAGGAATCTCGATTAGATAAATATTATTCTTCTTGTCAAAAAGCCAATATTGTGCCGAATCAAAAGCTTTATGAACAAGGTTACCAAAAAGGTTTGGGCTATTACTGCCGACCAGAAACTATTTTTAATGAAGCGTTAGAAGGGCGTGGTGATTTTCGTATTTGTCCGTTAGACAAACGTGAGTCTTTGCGAATATATTATCAAGTTGCAAATGGCTACTACCAAGCAAACTCGGAGTTTGATCGCTCACAAAATGATATTAACTATTATTTAAAAGAGTTAGAGCGTAAAGACTTATCTGTTAAGGATCGTGATGATTATAGAAAACGTCTCTATGATCTACGCTTAAACAGTAGTGGTGTGTAATCCCGTTATCAGGGTGCGGTCAAAGACTTAGAGCGTTTTAAATCGAAAAAAGGTTCGAGGTAAATTGTTCTAAAATTTTAACCCTCTTTTGCTTTTCCATCGTTTATATAGGACATCGATGAGGGGAATACGATGCGTTTAATAAAAGTTGCTGTGTTGGCTTTGCTGAGTGTGATGACATATGAGGTTTATGCCAAGCGTGTTGCATTAGTGATTGGCAATGCAGCTTATGAACATGAAAATAAACTAACCAACCCTGTGAATGATGCTGTTTTATTGCAGAGTACATTAAAAAATGATTTACATTTTGATAATGTGAAACTGGTTAAAAATGCTGATTTTCGAACTTTAAATCGTACTATTAATGAATTTAACCAAACAGCACAAGATGCTGATATTGCAGTAATCTATTTTTCTGGTCATGGGCAACAAGGTGCAGATCGACAGAATTATTTATTGGCAACAGATGCACACATTGAAAACTTGGTTGATTTGCGAACAGGAGCTGTCACATCAGATGAACTAATCAATGCGACACAAGGTGCAAAAGCTCGTATTGTGATTTTGGATGCTTGTCGAGATCGTCCTAATAGCGGATTTAAAAGTGCAACCAAAGGTTTAAGTCGAGTACAGGTTACAGGAGATGAATTACTGATTGCCTATGCAACTGATGCAGGAAAAGTGGCACAGGATGGTCAAACAGGAAATAGTCCATATGCGACTGCCTTGGCACAAGTCATGCGGAAAAAAGATAAATCTATTATGGGAATGTTTGATGAAGTAAAAAATCAAGTTCGAACGATGACTAAAGGACAGCAAGTTCCTACTCGTGAAGGAAATTTAAGTATTAATATTTATTTTATTCAACCCACGATTAATATTCAGCAAAATACCAACAGCACTACTGCTGATGCTGAGTTGGTGTTTTGGGACAGTATTAAAAATGAAACAGATGCAGAGAGTTATCAAACCTATTTAAAACAATACCCCAATGGAAGATTTAACCATTTAGCGCAAGCAAGAATACAGAAATATAGTACAAAACCTAATCAATCTGATGCAGTTATTACTCAAACCCTAGAAGCAGATAATTCAATATTAATGCAAAAAGGTATGTGGCGTGACCCTAAAACTAATTTAATATGGATGCGTTGTAGTTTAGGTCAAACATGGGATGGAACGACATGTATTGGTAAAGCAGAGACTTACAGTTTTGAAAATACTAAACAAATGATTACAGAAATGAATCAAAAGAATTTTGCTGGATATAATGATTGGCGTTTACCAAATATTGCTGAATTGGCTAATATTCGTTACTGTTCGAAAGGTTTTCCTAAAGTTATGCAAAAACCTTATATGAATAAACGGACAGGAGAAACGAAGCTACTCCCTTTAATGTGTGACAGTTTTACACATCAAAAACCGACTTTAGATACACAAATTTTTCCTAATACCCCTCAAAAATCAGTGTTAAGTGATTTGAATTATTGGACATCTAGTGTGCAAGTAGATGCCAAAATCATCGGTATTAGTTTTGGCAGTGGTCTCATTATGGCGAACTCTATTGATTCAAAAAATTATGTTCGTATGGTACGTGGAGAGGAACAATAAAATTATTCTTTAGATTAAATAAAAGATATGGAATCAATAAGGGGAATAGAATGCGTTTGATAAAAGTGGTTGTGTTGATATGGATGAGTGTTATAGCACATCATGCTTATGCTAAACGTGTTGCTTTAGTTATTGGTAATGCAGCTTATCAACATGAAAATAAATTGGCTAACCCTGTTAATGATGCAGTTCTTTTGCAAAATACCCTAAAAAATGAACTTCAGTTTGATGATGTGAAGCTAATTAAAAATGCGGATTTTCGGACTTTAAACCGTACTATTAATGAATTTAACCAAACAGCACAAGATGCGGATATTGCATTGATTTATTTTTCAGGGCATGGGCAGCAAGGGGATAATCGGCAGAATTATCTATTAGCAACAGATGCCCAAATTGAACATCTTGTAGATTTGCGAACAGGGGCTGTCACATCAGATGAACTAATCAATGCGACACAAGGTGCAAAAGCTCGTATTGTGATTTTGGATGCCTGTCGAGATCGTCCTAATAGCGGTTTTAAAAGTGCCACCAAAGGTTTAAGCCGAGTACAGGTAACAGGAGATGAATTATTGATAGCCTATGCAACTGATGCGGGCAAAGTAGCACAGGATGGCAACACAGGGAATAGCCCATACGCTACAGCTTTAGCACAAGTAATGCGAAAAAAAGATAAGTCTATTATGGGAATGTTTGATGATGTCAAAGATCAAGTTAGAACTGTAACTAAAGGGCAACAAGTACCTACTCGTGAGGGAAATCTAAGTATAGATGTTTATTTTATTCAACCCACGATTAATATTCTGCAAAATACCAACAGCACTACTGCTGATGCTGAATTGGTATTTTGGGACAGTATTAAAAATGAAACCGATGCAGAGAGTTATCAAGCTTATTTAAAACAATACCCCAATGGAAGATTTAACCATTTAGCGCAAGAAAAAATACAAAAATATGTACTTAAAATGAATCAAACTCAGGTTGCGTCTGTAAATGATATTGAAAAGACTAAAAAATATATCGAAGAAGCGGATAATATCTTATTAAAAAATCCTTTAAGCCCCCTATATCTGAAGAATAGATATAAAGCAGCAGAGCAGGCATTCGCAAAAGGGAATCCGTTTGCTGAAATATTTATTAACGAAGCTAATTTCTCAGGTCAAAATTATAAAGATTTAGCTACTTTAGCGAATCAAGAGCATGCTGCATCGGCCAATCTTTTAGGTTTTCTTTTGATGGCAAGAGGTTTTCCTGAGGGAATTACATGGTTGCGCAAAGCGGCCAATTTAGGAAACCATTTTGCAATGCAAGAACTTGGGCTTATTTATTTTGTTGGTAATTGGGGTATACCTAAAGATAAAGAAAAAGCGTTGGAATGGTATAGAAAATCTTCAGATTTAGGCAATACAACAGCAATGATGAGAATAGGTTCATTACCATTATTATCTAAACCAGCTCGAAGTCTTATGCCAGCAGATAAACAAAAAATACTGGAATGGTATAAAAAAGCTGCGGATGCTGGTGACACGACAGCAATGATGGCTATAGGTAATTTTTATGCCAAAGGGAAAATTGTAGAGCAAGATGATCAAAAAATGCTGGAATGGTATCAAAAAGCGGTGGATGCTGGTGATATGATAGCAATGATAATGATAGGTAAATTTTATGCTAAAAATGGCGGATTCGGGCAAAATAACCAAAAAGCAATGGAGTGGTATAGTAAAGCTGTGGATTCAGGTGATGAAGCAGTAATAAATTTTATAGGCACTCTTTATTATGATGGAACTGGTGTTATACAAAATTATAATACGGCAATGGAATGGTATCTAAAAGCTGCTAATCTAAAATCTGCAAGTGCAATGTACAATATTGGTATTTTATATGAATATGGACTAGGTATTGAAAAAGATAAAATACAAGCAAAGGAATGGTATTGTAAAGCAGCTAAGTTAAACCATGCAGAAGCAATAACTCGAGTTACTGCTTATGGATGGTCAGGAAATTGGCAGAAACAATGTGTATGATAAGTGCTTTAAACCTCTTTCCAACTTACGAAGAAAGGCTTAGTTTTACTAAATATAATAACTGGTTTTAGTCATTAATTTTGATATAGCTGTCATGGTAATACGCACAGGTACAGGTAGATCAACACCTCCAGCCTTTAAGGCTGTATCGCGGTGGTGTAATTCATCTTCATTCATTTGTTCTAAAATTTTACGTGAACGATCATCATGAGATGGAAGTTGTTGAATATGTTCCTGTAGATGTTGGCTGACTTGACGTTCGGTTTCAGCGACAAACCCTAAGCTATATTTGTCACCTGCAATACCTGCTATTGCGCCCATACCATAAGATAAACCATACCAAATTGGATTGAGTACGCTCGTATGACTGTCTAATTCTTTTAAACGGTCTTCACACCAAGCGAGATGATCTTGTTCTTCTATCGCAGCTTGTTGCATTTCTTCTCGAACATGGGGAAGTTTTGCAGTGAGCGCCTGACCATGATAAAGTGCTTGTGCACAGACTTCGCCACTATGATTGACACGCATTAAACCTGCTACATGGCGAGCATCGCTAACACATAATTGTGAAGGTTCTGAATTTGCTGGATTAGATCGCTGAGCAGCAGTTGCCCCTGGCACCAAGCTACGCAAAGCCTGATCAAAAGAATTAATAAGTTTATCGATACCTGTAAAATGACGCATATATTAATCCTCTAAAGTATTGGGTGCATTTTCTAATAACGGTTTTAAACGCTTTAATAACCAAAATGAGAAAATTGCACTTAAAACTGCAGTAATCGTAAATAATATTTTAATATCAATTTTTAAAATGCTTAAGATTAAAATTGAGAAAACTGCCGAAGAAACCATAAATACAGCATTTAGAATATTATTTGCGGCTACTACACGCGCACGGTGAGAACGTGGTGAGTAAGCTTGCATCATTGCATATAGCGGCACAATATAAAATCCACCACTAATACCTAATAAAGTCACGGCAAGCATGACATGATAGTACACGGCACCTTGGGTAAAAATATCTTTTAAACTCAGTAAATCGCCAGTTCGCTCAGGAACAAAAGAGAGGCTCGCTGCTAAATACAAAGCAAAGATCGTTAACCCAATCGCACCGTAAGGTACCATTTTAATATTGATCTCTGTACCACCGATACGTCTGCACAGTAATGAACCTACACCAATGCCAACAGAGAAAAAGGTGAGAAGTAAACTGACAACGTTTTCAGAAGCATGCAGGTTTTGTTGGGTCAATTGAGGAATTTGAGTTAAATAGGTTGCGCCATAAAACCAATACCAAGAATTACCGAGCAAAACAATAAATATGATCGGAAGGCTTTTAGCATATTTTAAAGTCTGAAAACTTGTACGAAAAAAATTCCAGTCAATTTGTAAATCTGGCGCTGCAACCTTTTGAGGTAAAATAAATCGGCTACATAAATAGCCTAAGCAAGCTATGATGACAACAGTGACACTAATCCACAATAAGTTTCCTTCCGATGATGCAATAACTGCACCTCCAAGAATCATTCCTAATAATATTGCGATCGATGTACCTGATTGGAAAAGTGCATTACCAGACATCAATTCTTCTTGTTTTAGAATTTCTGGTAAAATTGCATATTTGATTGGACCAAAACAAGTTGAATGCGTCCCCATCAGAAATAATGCAAAAAGTAGTAACCATAAATTTCCAAGCAAGAACCCCGCGGTTCCAATCAACATAATGATAATTTCTAATATTTTTATAAAGCGAATGAGTTGAGATCTTTCATATTTATCAGCAATTTGCCCAGCAGTTGCAGAAAAGAAAAAGTAAGGCAAGATAAATAATAAGGCAGCTAGATTATTGAGTGTACTGACGGGGGCACTTTGTTGCTGGATCCAACCATAAGTGATCACTAAAAGTAGAGCTTGCTTAAAAACATTGTCATTTAAGGCTCCAAAAAACTGAGTGAAAAACATCGGTGCAAACCGACGTGATGTCATTAAGTGCTCATCTTGTTTCATTGTGTGTTCACTTCATTGTGTTTTATAAAAAAATGTGACGTACTGTAAAAATGCTACAAAATGCATGTATGATACTTTGATATTTGATTGGATGAAAATCAAAGATTTGAAGTATTTTCACCAGTCACAAATGATAAATTAAAAATAAGTTTAGAGTTCTACATGTCATCTAAAGCTAATTTTAAACAGTTAACGTTGGTTCATTCTATGCATTTAATATTTAAAATGCAGAGCTTTCCTAAACTTATTTGTAGCACTTTTTTAATTACTTCTTGTATATCAGCTGCTTGTGCGCAAGAACAATTAACAGATACATCAAATAATAAAACCCTAGACCAACAGTCTTTGAATCAAGTTAAATCTGATCAAAGTACTGAGGATACATCAACTGTTTTATCAAGCAGTACAAATCAGTCTCTTGCTAATCAAGCCGAACAAGACAGCTTGTTGGCATTGAAACAGCAAGAGCAGTCTAATAATCAGATTAATGAATTAAAACCGATTCAGCTTGATGATAATTTAGAAAATTTGCCAGTTATCCCTGTTGACCAAACAATGGCGAATGAAATTTTTCGTGAGGCTGAGAATGCAAAAAATGAGGCCCAAGCTTATCGAGAAAGTACGTCAAAAAATCCACCAACAGTTGTTAAAGACATTTCACCGCCTGAACTGATAGAAATTACTAAGGCTCCAGTGGATATTAATCGGCTGATGCAAGATATTCAAACCGACAGTAAGATTGTCGTTGAAGCAAATGAAACGGGTAGAACACTACCAGAGTTTCAAACACAAAGTGATCAGCCTAAAGAAAAAGTCGGTTTCTTCCGAAAAATATGGAATCGTTTTCACCCAGATAGCTTGATGGGTGCAGAGAAAATTCCGCGTATTACTGCTGATGTCGCTGGCGCGCCTCCTGCGTTGGCTGCAAATATAAAAGCAAAACTATCAAGTTTTACTCAAGAATCTTTTGAAGACTTTAACACCGCTTTACCTCAGTTAAGAGTGTTGACCAATCAGGCTGCACAAGCTGTAGGCTACTATAATGCCACGTATAAATTTGAAAGGGTAAGTGATAATAAAGTTAAAGTCATTGTCACACCGAATGAACCCGTCCGTATTAAAGAGCAAAATATTGAATTTTCTGGTGCGGGTGAAAACCTGCCTCACTTCCAAGTTTTACGCTTGATCCCAGAACAAGAAAAAGGGGATATCTTTAATCACGGTAAATATGAAACAACAAAAACAAAGATAGTGAATGCCGCATCGGATAACGGTTTTTTTGATAGTTATTGGCGTTTGCATGATGTCAAAATTACCCAGCCAGAAAAAGTAGCTGAAATTAATCTAAAATATGAGACGGGCGAGCGATATAAACTTAAACAAGTTGAGTATCGTATGAGCGATCCAACTAAGCCATTGCCTTTAACTCAAAAAGTTTTAGATAGTTTGGCACCTTGGAAAGAGGGTGATGACTATGCATTTTGGCGTGTAAATGCCTTAGCAAATAACTTAACGAATACACGTTACTTTAATTACACATTGGTAGATACGATTAAACCTAATCCAGTTCAGCCTACTTTAGAGTTAGCGCCAGATCTTCAAGCTTTAGTCGATCAACAGAAAATCCAACAATCTCAATTGCTAAATAGTCAACAGAAAGCAGAATTGGCAAGACAAAAAGTAACTTCTGCACAACAAGTGACGCAAAATGTCGTTGATGAAACACAATTCTCTGGAGGTCAACCCCCTCAAGCCTATGCTCTAGCACGCTCTATGCCCTTATCACATGAACATGATGATGAAGAAGATGAACGCCAGAAATTAGAAGAGCAAACGAGAATTGAGAAAAAAATTCCAGTCGTAGTAACGCTTAATGCCGACCGTTTGAATAGTTTAGAAACTGGTATTGGTTACGGTACAGACACGGGTGCTCGTGTGCGTAGTCAATACAGACGAGCAATTGTAAATAAGTATGGTCATGCATTTGATGCCAACATTGAGCTGTCACAAATTCGTCAATCTATAGATGGGCGATATAGCATTCCTTATAAACATCCGTTAAATGATTATTTTAATGTTGTCGGTGGTTACGAGCGTGAAGAGCGCAATGACATTGGCCCAGATATTAATTTATTGGTTGAGTCCGCTGTTTTAGGTGGTGAACGTGTTATTAAAAATCCTTTGGGTGATTGGCAACATATCATTGGTTTACGTTACCGTTTAGATCGCCTAACTAAAAAAGGTGATATTGATATCAATGAATTACCTGACGCTTTTAAAGTATCAGGGATTGATTCGGAACAAGAATCCTTGTTATTTGGATATGAACTTTCTAAGACCAATAGTAATTCCCTCTTGAATCCAACCAAAGGTTTTAAGCAAACCTACAAGCTTGAATTAGGGACAGAGTCATTATTATCAAATGCAAATATGGCAATTTTGACAGGTGGATGGCGTTTTATTTATTCATTGGGTGAAAATGAAAATCACCAATTTGTAGGTCGAGCGGACACCAGTTATATTTTCACAGATGATTTTAAAAAAGTGCCTTATAACCTCCGTTTCTTTACAGGTGGAGACCAGTCCTTACGCGGTTTCGATTACAAAAGTCTTTCGCCAGAGGAGAACGGTTTTAAAATCGGTGGACAAGCTTTAGGCGTAGGATCTTTAGAGTACAATTATCAGTTTAAAGATGGTTGGCGAGCAGCAATTTTCTCTGATTTTGGTAATTCATATGACAAACAGTTTAGTAACCCAACCGAATATAGTATTGGTGTTGGTATCCGTTGGAGATCACCAATAGGACCAATACGGCTTGATGTGGCATCTGGTATTTCCAATGACAATAACCCGATTCGATTACATTTTTTCATCGGCTCACAGCTTTAATAATTTAAAAACATCCTTTAGAAAAGCTCAAATAATTTTAGGTTGATTATGACGGAAGTAGAACCGCAACTAACGCCACCAGTTGGACCAAGACCAGAACGACGCATCGTGAGAAGTGTTGCTTTAATTTTGTCGATCATACTCTTGTTATTGGTTAGCTCTTTAATCGTTATGATTTCTACCGACAAAGGCAGTCGTTTTTTATTAGATCGGGTACTGCAAAGCCAAAAAATGATTCGTTATGAATATGAGGGTGGAAATTTACTCAGAGGAATCATCCTTAAGAATGTTTTAGTTCAATTAAAAGCTGTAGATGTTACTTTGGATCGTGCTGATGTTTCTCTTGGTTGGCGCGCAATCTTAAATAAAGAAATACATTTAAGTCATGCTGATGTACGTAATCTGAAAGTGATCAACAAAAAATCGCCTTCAGGTAAACCATTTGCCTTTGATGCAATCAAACTTCCATTCGTATTGCGTGTAGATGAAGCAACTCTTGATCATCTTGAGATTAAAACTCAAACATCGAAAGTTGGTTTTAATGATATTTACTTGAAAGATGCCCTATGGTCTGGAACCAAATTAGAGTTTAAGGACTCTAAAATGGATATGGGATATCTAGCAGTCCAACATGCAACAGGGAAAATGGATTTTAGTGGTAAATATCCAATTCATGCGAAAGCAGATCTAATTATTCCATCGTTAAAAAGTTTAAATATTCATACTATTAAAGTTGTTGCAGCAGGATCTTTAGATACATTAAAAGCAGGTATCGCAACACAGACTCCAGATTTATTAACGGGTTGGGCTGTTATACATCCAGTACGTGATCACGTACCGATGCAAGGCGAGCTGTTCTTTAAAAATTACCATTTACCCCTGCTAAAAGAACAGAAATTATTTGCAAAAGATGGTGTGGCGCGGTTTAACGGTGACATTCAAAAGTTACTTCTGACACTGGATACCGACCTGAAAGGCGAACAGATTCCTGAGGGAAAATATAATGCCCTGATGGATACTGACCTGAAAAACCAGCTCAATATCAATGATTTTAATGGTCAGTTGATGGGTGGTACGGTTGGTCTTAAAGGTATGGTGAATTGGCATGATCATGTGTCATGGGATGTTAAGGGGCGTTTGGAAAAATTAAACCCAAAAGATAAAACTGTTCCGCAAGTGGCTCAGGATTTCTTGCCGCCCAATCTGGATGCAAACCTCAGTTCATCAGGTTCCATGGAAAAAGGGCTGTCCTTAAAAGCCAACCTTGACTTCGATAAATATGAAAGCTGGGCTGTTAAACTCAATCAAGCTGCATCGAAAGATCACAAACCACAGCCGATGCTATTAAATGTGGCATGGAAAAATATAGATCGGGCAGTTCCTTATATTGGTTGGTTGACTAGCGAAGACGGTCATACCGACATCGCCTTAAAACAAGGTCAACAAGATATCTATGTTTCTACAACAGTAAAACCTCATGAGAAAGCATTATTACCAACGGGTAAATATGATGCCCGTCTTGATATAAAATCAAATCTACTGAATGTTGAAAACTTTCGTTATCAGGCTGCGAAAGGGAGTTTATCTGGGCAAGCAAAAGTTAAATTACCTACTGAAAAGCAACAGTTAGCCTGGCAGGCTCAGCTTAAAGCCAAGAATTTTAATCCACAAACAGTCGTTGCTACTGCACCTGTTAATTTATTAAATGGCGATATTAAAGCAACTGGTTTTGCAAAACCGAATCGACAGATCATTCAATTTGATCGTATTGATTTAAAAGGTCAAATTGTTCAGTCAGATCGTATAGAAACCGTTGCATTAAAAGGCAAAAGTACAGCCGCTTTAATGTTTAATGATCAGAAGTCTGGTGGAGGTTTTAAAAGTTTTGCAGTTGATTACAACGGTTCATTAAATGCATTAAATCAAGGCAATGGACTGTTGAAAATCAACGTAGCAGGAACACCAGAATATATAAAAATTAATGAGTTAAAACATGATGGCGTGGCAGGTAAGATTTTTGCTACAGGTGCTGTGAACCTAAAAGATAAACTTGGTTGGGATATCAATGCATCTTTAGTACGCTTCAAACCACAGTATTTTGTTTCAACACTTAAAGGTGAACTCTCAGGGCATGTTAAAACACAAGGTGTTTGGTCTGAAAAGCTGAAGCGCATCGATATTCGAGATTTAAACGCGGCAGGTTTTCTGAATAATAAACCTGTTCGTGGTCGTGGTAACCTTACTTTGTTGCTAGACTCCAACCAGAAAGGTTTTTTACCGCAACAGTTTGAAGCCAATAACTTATTTTTTGCCTATGCTCAGAACCAGTTACAAGCCACAGGCAATGCACAAAGTTTAAGAGTGAAACTAAATGCTCCAGCCTTGTATGAGCTTTATCCAGGCCTGCAAGGTCGTGCCTACGGCGTTTTAAACGTTCAATCACAACCACGTTTAAAAGCAACGGCAAATATTGCCGTGGATAATTTCGCATTCAAGGATGTGGCAAGCGTTAAATCACTGCGTATTCAGGGTGAATTGCCGACTTCTGAAGCAACACCTACATTATTAGTTGCCAAAGTTGATCATTTACGTAGTGGTAATCGTGAAATAGAAAATGCAACGATTAACTTAGGTGGCACGCGTAAAGCACATGTATTAAAAGTTGAAAGTAATAATCGCCAATCTAATTTTTATGTACAGCTTGCAGGTGGTTTCAATCAGAACAATCAATGGTTAGGACAATTACAAAAAGGTCACTTTAAATCACGCCGTATTGATTTAGTACAAAATCAAAGTGCAGCTATCATTTATTCTACAGCCCAATCTGAACTTTATATCGGACAGCATTGTTGGCAAAGTCTGCATAGTCAGGTTTGTTTAGATCAATCGGCACGTATTAGCCAAAATAAAGGTAATTTTTCAGTTGTTACTAAAAATCTAGATTTAAATGATTTTGCGGTATTTATGCCAGAAGGTTTAGCAGTTACTGGCCAACTGAATGGTTATGCTCGAGCTTCGTGGGCTAAAGGTAGTCACCCAAAACTAGATGCAAGTTTAGTCACTCGTAAAGGCGCATTGGGCCTTGCACCTGATGATCCTCAAGATATTGCGACCACAGTCACCTATGATGAATTGAGCATAATCGCGAAAAGTGTCAATGATGGCTTATTATTCCGTGTGGATATGAAAACACCGGACATTGGTACAGGTTACGCTAACGTGATCGTGAATCCATTTCAAAATGGAATGCCAATGCGTGGTGAAGTTGCTTTTGATAATGTACAACTCAAAGTATTCAAGCCATTTATTAAAGATGTGCGTTCAATGGCGGGCACGCTTGCACTGGCTGGAAAAATTAATGGCACACTGACTCAACCACAATTTACAGGTGAAATGCGCTTAAAAAATGGCGCAATTAGTATGATTTCACTGCCTGTAAATTTAAACAACATTCAGCTTTATTTATCTATTCGACAAGATTCAGCCAGTATTGATGGTGCGTTCAACAGTGGACAAGGGGTTGGGCGATTAAAAGGTAGCTTCAATTGGAAAGAAGATCCTCATCTCGCGCTTAGTTTGAAAGGTGATAATCTTTTAATTCGCCAAGCGCCGATGATTACCGCAATCGTGCAACCTGATTTAAATTTGGATGTTTACCCATTTAAACAACAATTGAGTTTAAGAGGAACGATTGATGTACCACGTGCTCGTATTTCAATGCCAGAGACTACTGCGCCAGTTGTAAATATTTCACCAGATGTACGAGTCGTACAGCAAGGACAAGATTTACTTTCGACATTGAAAGCAGCTAAACCGTGGGATATTCGCGCGGATATGACTCTGACATTGGGCAATCAAGTGATCTTCCAAGGTTTTGAAAGTAATATTCCATTGGTTGGTCGCTTGCATTTATCACAACGTGGTTTAGAAACTGCAATGCGAGCAAATGGTGCAATTGGCGTGAGTCAGAAAGTGAAGATTGAAGCTTATGGTCAAAGCTTAGATTTGAACCGCGCAATCGCACGTTTTAATGGTCCACTTGCGAATCCGACACTTGATATTGATGCGAATAAGTCAGTGCAAGGTAGTATGGTTGGTTTACGTGTGACTGGGACAGCAACCGTTCCAAATGTTCAAATTTATAATGATGCAGGTTTATCTGAACAAGAAGCATTGAATGCATTGGTCACAGGTCGTATCAATGAAGGAAGTAGCGGCCTAAGTAATACAGAAGGCTTTAAATCTGATGTAAACAATACCATTGCAGCCGCAGGCATCAGTATGGGCTTAGGAGGAACACGGGCGTTAACGAATCAGATTGGTCGAACATTTGGTCTCAGTGGTTTAGCACTTGATGCACAGGGTACAGGTGATGACACTCAAGTGAGTTTAACGGGCTATATCACGCCAGACCTGTTTATTCGTTATGGCATAGGCGTGTTTACACCTGTAAATAAATTGACCTTACGTTATCAAATGAATCGCCGTTTATACTTAGAAGCAAGCCAATCTTTAGAGAGAGCCATTGACGTATTCTACAACTGGCGCTTTTAAAGCTTTTTTAGAAAACCTGTTTTATGAAAATAAAGCAGGTTTTTTTATGCTGGGTATTTTTAAAAATATGCTAAAATAAAAATAAGCTATTGAAAAATATATAGATTAATGACATTTTTTGGAGAGAGTGGATGAAACCTGTCACTTTAAGTCAACTTTTGGCAACTATAGGCTTAATATTGCTCAGCTTTACATTCCAAGCACATGCAAAAGAGTATTATAAATGGGTCGATTCGAAAGGAGTAACGACTTATTCTGCAACACCACCGCCCACTCAGAAGCAAGATCCTCAACTTGATCCAACTAAAAAAAATATAAATACAACAGTGACAACTCCCAGTGCGATAAATGTTTCCGTGGCCAATAACAAAGAACAAAAAAATGTTCCAACAGTAACGACACAAACAGCGAAATCAACAGGTACAACTACTGCAACCTCAAATGCAACCATTACAGCCGCGAGTGAAGCATTAATTCCTGTGAAGAATTGCAATAGTGTAAGATGTTGGGATGCGAAAGGTAAACCTTATAATTTAGTTGCAGGCACAACCTATCTTTCTTCTACAGGCGGTAAATGTCAGAAAATGGGTAATAGCATGCGTTGCAGTAAATGATTTGTATTATTTTATTGCAGCTCATACGGATTTAAACGCTTCTTTTTTGCAAAATGAACAACTTTCAGTATGATGTATGCATCAAATTAATCGCAGTACGATGATGAAAAAAGTTTTTTTGATTGCAATAGGTTTGGTGCTAGTTGGTTGTGCAGATAAAAAGCAATTAACTCCAGCAGAACAGTGGCATGGTTATTGTGTCAGTGTGGGCAATGCAGCGCGTTCAATTACTTTGGACCGTCAAAATGGCATTGAACAAAAGCAAGCAAAAGAACATGCAGATAAAATTGAAGATGAAACAACACGTAAATTTATCTTTGAAATTATTGAAACGGTATATGCAATGCCAATCGATCAACTGAAGGCGAATCCTGATGCAGAACGTGAACAGTTGAAACAGAAATTTACTGAGCAATGCTTGGCAACACCACATGACCAGCTACCAAAGTATAAATCATTTTAATAGGTTCATTTGAAAGACACATCAGTTGTCTTTTTTTATGCATGTAATTTGTTGTTTTATTAAACTTTGATCTAAGACCAAAGCGGTATTCAAAAGAGATGAACATTTCGCTATAAAATAATGGGCATCACGTAGAAATACGGTAGTTGCATTAACTTTTAACGCGAAGTCTAGTAAAATTTTGCTGTCCATATTACTTGTAAAGCTTGTAGCAAGCTGGAACTTACAAGTAATTTTTTAAAAAAGAGGAATAACACTGTGCTAGAAGCTTACCGCCAACACGTTGAAGAACGTGCCGCACTCGGAGTCCCACCGAAGCCGCTTGATGATGCTCAAACTGCTGAACTTGTAACTTTATTAAAAAATCCACCAGCAGGCGAAGAAGCATTTTTAGTAGATTTGCTTGAAAACCGTGTTCCAGCAGGTGTTGACCAAGCTGCATATGTTAAAGCTGCTTTCTTGGCTGCTCTAGCAAAAGGCGAAGCAACTTCTCCACTTGTAACTAAAGAGCGTGCAGTTTACTTACTAGGTACGATGCTTGGTGGTTATAACGTTGCTCCTTTAGTTGAACTTCTTGACAATGCTGAGCTTGCTGAATTAGCTGCAGAAGCATTGAAGAAAACTCTTCTTGTATTTGATGCATTCCATGACGTAGCAGACAAAGCAAAAGCTGGCAATGCTGCGGCTAAAGCTGTTTTACAATCTTGGGCTGAAGCAGAATGGTTCACAAGCCGTGCTGACGTTCCAGAAGAAATCAAAATCACTGTGTTTAAAGTAACAGGTGAGACCAATACTGATGACTTGTCTCCAGCTCAAGACGCTTGGAGCCGTCCAGATATCCCATTACACGCAAATGCAATGTTGAAAAACGAGCGTGACGGTATCTACCCTGAAAAACCAGGTGAAGTTGGTCCATTAAGCCAAATCAAAGAATTGATCGCGAAAGGCAATCAAGTTGCTTACGTGGGTGACGTTGTTGGTACGGGTTCAAGCCGTAAATCTGCAACTAACTCTGTACTTTGGTTCTTCGGTAACGAACTTCCACACATTCCAAACAAAAAAGATGGTGGTGTGTGCTTAGGTTCTAAGATCGCTCCAATTTTCTTCAATACAATGGAAGATGCAGGTGCATTACCTGTTGAAATCGACGTTGCGAACATGAACATGGGCGACGAAGTTGTATTGAAAATTGATCATGCTGCTGCAAAAGTTACTGCATTCAAAGACGGTGTACAAATTGCAGAAGCTGAGCTTAAAACGCCTGTACTATTAGACGAAGTACGCGCTGGTGGTCGTATTAACCTGATTATTGGTCGTGGTTTAACAGCTAAAGCGCGTGAAGAATTAGGTCTTGAGCCTTCTACTTTATTCCGTACTCCAGTACAACCTGCTGATACTGGTAAAGGTTTTACACAAGCTCAGAAGATGGTAGGTCGCGCATGTGGTCTTCCTGAAGGTCAAGGTATCCGTCCTGGAACTTACTGTGAACCTAAGATGACCACTGTTGGTTCTCAAGATACAACTGGTCCTATGACGCGTGACGAGTTAAAAGACTTGGCGTGCTTGGGCTTCTCAGCTGACTTAGTGATGCAGTCTTTCTGTCACACTGCTGCGTATCCAAAACCAGTTGACGTAACAACTCACCATACATTACCAGACTTCATCATGAACCGTGGCGGTGTATCTTTACGTCCAGGTGATGGTATTATCCACTCTTGGTTAAACCGTATGTTACTTCCAGATACAGTTGGTACTGGTGGTGACTCACATACTCGTTTCCCAATCGGTATTTCATTCCCAGCGGGTTCTGGTCTGGTTGCGTTCGCAGCTGCAACTGGTGTTATGCCACTTGACATGCCTGAGTCTGTACTTGTTAAGTTCAAAGGTAAAATGCAGCCTGGTATTACTTTACGTGACCTTGTACATGCGATTCCTTACTATGCGATCAAAGCTGGTGACTTAACTGTAGAGAAGAAAGGTAAGAAAAACATCTTCTCTGGTCGTATCCTTGAGATCGACTTAACAGAAATGGAAAATGACTTGACTGTTGAGCAAGCATTCGAACTTTCTGATGCATCTGCTGAACGTTCTGCTGCGGGCTGTTCAATCACTCTTTCTGAAGAGAAAGTTGCTGAATACCTACGTTCTAACATCACCATGTTGAAGTGGATGATCGCAGAAGGTTATGGCGATGCTCGTACAATAGCGCGCCGTGCTGAAAACATGCAGAAGTGGTTAGATAACCCAAGCCTGTTAAAAGCTGATGCTGATGCAGAATACTTAAAAGTTTACGAAATCGATCTTGCTGACATCAAAGAACCAATTCTTTGCTGCCCGAACGATCCAGATGACGCTAAACTTCTTTCTGAAGTTCAAGGCGACAAAATTGATGAAGTATTCATCGGTTCTTGTATGACAAACATCGGTCACTTCCGTGCTGCAGGTAAATTGCTTGAGCAAGTACCAGGTGGTTCTTTATCAACTCGTCTTTGGATTGCGCCACCAACGCGTATGGATGAGCATCAGTTGATGGAAGAAGGCTTCTATAACATCTATGGTAAATCAGGCGCACGTACTGAAATGCCAGGTTGTTCACTCTGTATGGGTAACCAAGCACGTGTAGCACCGAACACTACATGTGTATCGACATCTACTCGTAACTTCCCGAACCGTTTAGGTCAAGGTGCAAACGTTTACTTAGCTTCTGCTGAGCTTGCATCTGTCGCTGCTGTTCTTGGTAAATTACCAAGCCCAGAAGAATATCAACAGTACGCGTCACAAATTGACAGCGCTTCTGCTGACATCTACAAATACTTGAACTTCGATAAGATGAGTGAATATACAAAAGAAGCTGATCAAGTTGATACCAAGAAAATCCAAGCGGCTCAATTGACTTAATTTATTGATAATTAAGTTTTAATGAGTTAAAAATAAGGGCTGAGTAATCAGCCCTTATTTTTTATTATGAATAAAACAAATGCATTTGTAAAATGGCAGAAGAATACTCAAGAAATTTTTGATTTTAGTGTTGTAATTCATTATGCAATACCTAACCTAAAACAAAAAATTAAATTGATTGAGGAGGGTAAAGCGCGCTCGTTATGTCGTCCTAATTATTATAAAAGTCATAAAGAGGGTTACTATTCTAGTGAAAACCTTATGAATAGCTTAAAACAAGAATAAGTGGATATAAATCCCATGTTTCTGATTACTTGCTCTTATCACTGTTTAGTTATTTTGAAGCTTTTATAGTAGACGTTATAAAAGAATTTTTAGAATTTCACGGAGGAATATCTACTTTTCAATCATTTGCAAAAAAAAGTCAAAATATTCAATGGATATATTATGTAATAGACCTCTTTCATAAATCATTTTTTGCTCAGTTCCGAGTTGTAGATTCCAGCGATTAAATTGAATCTCAAACCAAG
>NZ_JANHGP010000051.1:0-39961 GCF_024494585.1 Acinetobacter sp. 5862 | reverse complement strand
TAAACCTGCGGTTTAATTTACTTGCTGGCATATACAATTTAGATTGGGTGAAAGATAAACAATTAAATTGATTGAAAAATGATTTATGAAGGAAGTCTAATGTTGATACAACAGGTCTAAATGTCGTTGTTGATCTAGGAAATAATCCAAATATTCCTTCAGGAAATTATAATTTGAATGTTACAACTTCTGTGATGGGGCAAGGTGCAACAGTAACAGTGAAGAATGTTCCAAAACCAGCTAATCAAAATGAATTCTGTGGTTCTAATGATGTCACAGCACAATTACCAAATGGTCAGTTTAAGATTAATAGCTGTAGCTTTAATGGTACGGTAGGTAATATCAATGCGACAGTAAATGCAAACGGTTTTAATGTTACCTATGATGTGAAGTACGAATATAGCCCAGCATAATCAAATCTAAAAAACTTGGAATTGATTTTAGGCAATCATTTTGGTTGCCTATTTTTATGCGGGATTTACTAAAATTCTCAGGTGCATCATAGAAATCTTCATGTTACACTACGCTGAATCGGGCATTCACCCGATTTTTTTATGTGGTTGCTTTTTGTGTGGATGCCTCCACATTGAACAGATTTTAGGTTTGGAACATGACCATTTCAGAGACATGGTTGCTCCCTGATGGGGTAGCAGATGTATTGCCCGAGCAAGCGCAAGTTGTTGAAGCTTTGCGTAGACAAGCATTAGATTTTCTTGCAGTTCGCGGTTATCAATTGGTATATACACCATTTATTGAATACATCGAATCGTTATCTTCACTTTCAGAATCGAATCAAGATTTGGACTTAGTCACTTTTAAAGTGATTGATCAACTTTCTGGTCGTTTGCTTGGTGTACGCGCGGATATGACACCGCAAGTTGCACGTATTGATGCGCATGTTCGACCAATTGAAGGTGTGGCTCGTTATTGCTATGCAGGTACAGTCCTTCATACAAAACCGCAAAACTTTAATGCAACACGCGCTCCACTCCAGTTGGGTGCGGAGCTATATGGTCATGACAGCATCGAAGCTGACGTCGAAATGATTGATGTTATGCTTGGTTTGTTGGAAAAAACAGATAGTTTACAAGGTGTTCACCTAGACTTAGGTCATGTTGGTTTATTCCGTAGTCTGGTTAAGCGCGCTGGTTTAAATAAAAATACTGAAAATCAGCTGTCTGATTTATATCAGCGCAAGGCTTTACCAGAATTAGAAGAATTTACTCAAGACTTGCCAATGGGTACTGATTTTTATGCTCTAGGTCGTTATGCGAGCGATCTAGAAGCTTTGCAAGCACATTTAAGTCCAGATGTTTTAAATGATGTTGATTTTAAAAATGCGTTTGATGCATTGAGAACAACTTTTGCAGAAATAAGATCTCGCTGGTCTAGTCTTGATATTGGTATAGATGTTATTGAGCTGCGTAGTTACCACTATCATACGGGTTTGATGTATGCCATTTATGCGCCTAATCGCGCTGCGCCACTTGCTCAGGGTGGGCGTTATGATGGTATTGGTGAGCACTTTGGTCGTGCTCGTCCAGCAACAGGTTTTAGTTGTGATTTATATGCTTTGGGTGCTACACAATTTACTGAAATTGAAACAGTTGTCGCTCCTAAAGGCAATCAACAAGATTTATTGAATGCAATTGCTGATGCACGTACTCAAGGTTTAAGTGTAGTGCAATTGTTAGGTAATGATGATTTAAGCTCTGTACCTTATGCGACGCATCAAATGGTGTTGCAAAATGGGCAATGGGTAATTGAAAAAATTTAATTGCTAAGTTTAAAAAGCTTAGCTTCCAATTTTAACAGCATGATGTAATGAGGCTATTATGGGCAAAAATGTTGTGGTACTGGGTACCCAATGGGGCGACGAGGGTAAAGGTAAGATCGTCGACCTGCTCACAGATCAGGCGGCTGCGGTCGTACGCTATCAAGGTGGACACAATGCAGGTCACACACTTGTCGTCGGTGGTAAGAAGACTGTATTACACCTCATTCCATCAGGTATTTTACGTGAAAACGTATTGTGCTTAATCGGGAATGGTGTTGTTCTTTCTCCTGAAGCATTAATCAAAGAAATGGCAATTTTGGAAGCGGAAGGCGTACCTGTTAAAGAGCGTTTACGTATTTCACCAAACTGTCCTTTGATTTTGCCTAACCATATTGCATTAGACCAAGCACGTGAGAAAAAACGTGGTAATGCCAAAATTGGTACAACAGGTCGTGGCATTGGTCCAGCTTATGAAGATAAAGTTGCACGTCGTGCTGTACGTGTAGCTGATTTGATTCGTGGTGGCGCATTACTTGAAGAAAAACTTAAGGAAATGCTAGAGCTTCATAACTTCCAACTTTCTCAATTCTATGGTGTTGATGAAGTGAAGTTTGAAGATGTACTTGAGCTTTGTAATCAATGGCGTGAAGTGCTTGCACCATTAGTGATTGACGTGACCAAAGTGTTACATGATTACCGCAAAGAAGGTAAGTCAATTATGTTTGAAGGTGCTCAAGGTTCGTTACTTGACATCGATCATGGTACTTATCCGTTTGTAACAAGTTCGAATACAACCGCTGGTGGCGTAAGTTCTGGTTCTGGTATGGGGCCATTACATTTAGATTATGTATTAGGTATTACTAAAGCATATACAACACGTGTAGGTGCTGGTCCATTCCCAACTGAGTTGCATTACGATGCTGCTACAGATACAGGTGATGCGATTGGTCGTCATTTAGGTACTGTGGGTCACGAATTTGGTGCATCTACAGGTCGTCAACGTCGTTGTGGCTGGTTCGATGCTGAAATTCTACGTCGTTCAGTTGAAGTGAACTCATTGTCTGGTATTTGCTTGACTAAGCTAGATGTATTAGATGGTTTAGAAGAAATCAAGATCTGTGTAGGCTATGAAGATGTGGATTCAGGCTGTGCAGGTTCTTCTGATGCAATTTCATTTGAAAGCTTAAAACCAATCTATGAAACAATGCCAGGTTGGAGTGAGTCTACAGTAGGCTTAACTCAAATTGATCAACTTCCTGCAAATGCGTTAGCCTATGTAAAACGTCTTGAGCAGTTAATTGAATGCCCAATTGATATTGTTTCTACAGGTCCAGATCGTGCAGAAACCATTATTTTACGTCATCCATTTTCAGCTTAAACTGAATAGATAACGTCAAAAGCCTCTTTTTAAAAGGGGCTTTTTTATTTTTATGGATTTATATATCAAAAATCTCTAGCAAAAAATCAGCTTTTTATTTCAGTCATTGTTATTTCACAGAATGGAAAATCCCCGTTATATTCACTCTACATTCAAACGAAGAGGGTTTTAACCATGACGAAAAAAACAATTCGCTATAATGGATATGAACTGGCATGCCAATGTTAGGTTATATCAAGGCGATTAAAAAGGTACAAGCCAATTTTGATCAGGCGGGGAAAGGAATTGGTTTGAACATTTTAATACAATAAGAATAATCCTAAATGTTAAATAAAAAAACGAATAAGAAATCTAAGGGAATCTATTGATTCCCTTATTTTTTCTAAAAATAAAAACTGCTGTGCTTTGAAGTGGATAGCACAGCAGTTGTGATCGGTATAAATAATCGTATTGTGAGCTAAATAAAATGGTATTAGAATTTTAAATTGACAAGATATAAAAATGAAACTGGATCAGCAATGGCAGGTGGCTGGGCACGTGACGGTGCAGAGCAGGAGCAAATTGATGCAACAATTTATGATGCGATTGCAAAAGCAAGACAAGGTCTTTCTCATAATGAAGATGGAGAAGCCGCATTATATTGTGAAGAATGTGGCGAGCCCATTCCTCAAGCCCGCCGTGAAGCGATGAAAGGCGTGAAATATTGTATTCGTTGCCAGCAACAACTTGAGGAAAAGAGTAAGGCATTGGAACTATTTAATCGGCGGGGAAGTAAGGATAGCCAATTACGTTAATTCTTTTGCCTTATTAATCTTCTATCTCTTTCACAGCATTATATACAACGCTTGGCTCAATATTGAGCAACTTTTTACCAAAGCTACGTAACCACCACACCAGTTGAGAGGTAAAAGCGACTGTTGCACTAACCTCAACAATATTTTCTTCTAACGGCGTAATCTTTTGGTCTTTACTTAACTGACTTTCATAAAAGCTTTTTGCTGTACTTTCAGTCATCGTTAGTTTGAGCTGAATTTGTTCGGTCGGTTTGCTGTAATCTACACGGAAGCCCAACGCGCCTGATTCGATATAATTATCAATATCAAAATTTACGGGATGTAGAGCACGGTTATCAAGTACAGTTGCTGCTTTAAAACGGTGCAGGGCAAAAGTTTGTACTTCAGTTTTATCATTTCTGGTACAGATTAAATAAATTACTGCACCTTTTTGAACCAAAGCTAAAGGATTTAAAATATAGGATTTATCTTCGCCTGAATTGGTCCGTGCTCGATATATACATTCAATTTGTTTATCTTGTAGTAAGCCTTCATAAATTGCTTGTTGAGCTTGTTTATCAACCATCGGAGGGATTAATGGTTGCGAAGCAGGAACAATACGAACTCGATTGATCCATTGTCTGACATTGTTTTGTGTAGACAAACTACGTTTTGCCAGATCAAACCAAGGTGTCATTTCTTCAAGTAAACTTGGCGGAAGTAAGTGTCTTAAATGTTCTTCTACCATCATAAAGGTGACAGCTTGAGAGCTGGTCATATGTGGCAAGCTCTGGATTGGTGCATCTGAACGCCAACGCCAACCTTGCGGTACAGTCTTATTACTTTCAATGGGAAAGCGTTGAGCAATCTGATTTAAATCCCGCTGAATGGTTCGAAGGCTAATTTCGATTCCTTCACGTTGTAATGTTTCTTGTAATTCACGTGTCCCCATCCATTTCCCTGTAGAAAGACGAGACAATATCTGCCATTGGCGATAAAGGCTATTGGAAGTTTCTTTTTCTTGTACGGATGACATAAGCGAAATACGTAATTTAATGGTCTAAAGCAGACACAATAAAAAAACTAGCACTATTTAGCAAGCCCAAGATCTTGAGATTACGTATTTACGACTGAAACAACTGTCGATTTATTGAATGATCTTAATCCTGATGAAAAAATAATCGTTTTATATAGGTGGCATTGAAATTGCTTATTTAAGATATAAATAAATGATGAGACGAGGTTTCTATGTCAGAACAAGAACACAACCTACATGCCAGTGCGGATTATTATACTCAAGAGCAAACGGCAGCAGTATCAGTCCATTCGTCTACATTTATCCCACAGCTTAGTGTCAGCACAAACTTGTTTGAGCAGCTTAAATCTGAGTTTTTTAACGAGATGCTTGATGACAAAAGTTTTAATGCACAAGCTTCGAAAAAAATTGAACAGTGGTTGAGTATTCGCAGCCTTGATGAGTTACGAACACTTGGGAATCAAGCGAAGCAACATTTCCTTTATCAGGGAATCACATTCAATGTGTATGGCGATCAAGAGGGTGCTGAGCGAACCATTCCTTATGATTTGATTCCAAGAGTGATTGAAAAGAAACAATGGGAAAAAATTTCATCAGGTTGTGCACAACGCGTGAAAGCACTCAATTCATTTTTGGATGATATTTATCATGGGCAACATATTTTAAAAGAGGGGCTTATTCCTGCTGATCAAGTGATTGCACATGAAGCATTTCAGCCACATATGTTAAATCATCATCTTAAAGGGAAGGTTTATTCACAAATTAGCGGTATTGATATTATTCGTGATGGTCAGGGTGATTTTTTCGTACTTGAAGATAACTTAAGAACACCGTCTGGCGTATCTTATATGATTGAGAGTCGTAAGATTAGTCAAAAACTAATGCCTGATTTGTGCATCAGTAATAATTTGCAAGGTATAGAACAATATCCAACTTTATTAAGAGCAATTTTAGAAGAGAATGCTTATGTGGATAAGCCACTTATTGTGGTATTAACACCGGGTCGTTTTAACAGTGCTTATTATGAGCATTCATTTTTAGCACGAGAAATGGATGTGCCATTAGTCACGAGTCGAGATTTATTTGTTGAAAATGATCGAGTTTTTGTTAAAACAATTCGTGGTCGTCAGCAAGTTGATGTGATCTATCGCCGTGTCGATGATGACTTTCTTGATCCGTTAACTTTTAGACCTGATAGTACATTAGGAGTTGCAGGGTTGATGTCGGCTTATTTGCAAAAAAATGTTGTGATTGCAAACGCACCAGGTACAGGTGTTGCTGACGATAAATCAATTTATCCTTATGTTGATAAAATGATTCAATTTTATTTGGGTGAAACAGCAATTTTAAGTAATGTTCCGACATATCAATGTCGTGATCAAGAACACTTGGATTATGTACTTAGTAATTTAGAAAAATTGGTCGTGAAAGAGGCCCAAGGTTCGGGTGGATATGGGATGTTGATTGGACCACAAGCAGATCAACAACAAATTGAACTATTTAGACAAAAAATTATTGAAACACCTCATTTGTATATTGCACAACCCACTCTGGCACTTTCTGTAGCACCAACATTAACGTCTGAAGGGGTTGCTGAACGACATATCGATTTGCGTCCATTCGTTTTGAGTTCGCCTTATCGTACTGAGATTGTGCCAGGAGGTCTGACTCGAGTTGCAATGCAAGCGGGTTCTTTAGTGGTTAATTCCTCTCAAGGCGGTGGTATCAAAGATACATGGGTTGTAGAAACATTGCATTCTTGAACGCTTTCCTTAAGAGTTTTAGTCCAAAGTCTATCGCCTAGTGCCGTACTTTGGGGATTTTGATCATATATAAGGGAGGAAATTTATGCTTTTACTTAGCTCAAGCGCTCATCATATTTATTGGTTAGGTCGTTATTTATTTAGAATTGGTCATGTTGCTAGCCATTTGCCATTTTGTGATGATGAACAAGCAGCAGATTTTGCTCAAGCGCTTTGTTTACATATCGATGATGCTGAGAATCTGAATAATTTTATGCTAGATCATCAACAACCCTATTCTTTATTGAGCCAGCTTGAGATTGCTCGAGATAATATTCAAGAATTACGTGGTTTACTGTCAGCTCAAACCTATGCTGAGCTGAATCATATCATTAAAAATGCAGTATCAGATGGTGAAGAGATTCAAGCCGTCGTAGGGAAGTGTTGTGCTCTTTTAAAACCAGAACAAAACGATGTTTTCTTATTCTTTCATGTTGGACAATGTATTGAAAAAATTGATACGCATTTCCGTTTTCAACATAATATTCAGGATGTTATAGCTTCGATTGATCCGATTATTGAACAGTTATTTGAACTAGGTTGGGATGACTTGCAGCCAAATTGGCAGATTCTAAAAGAGCAACCTAATTTAAATCAGTTTTATGCCTTTACCTATAAGTTAGAAAATCAATTTGAGGCATTCTCATGAAACTCATGGTGAATCATCAAACGCACTATCGTTATACGCAAGTTGCTCGAAATAGTGTGCAATCGATTAAAATGATGCCGCAGAGTTCTATGCACCAAAGCATAGAAAACTGGCATATTAGTGTGCCGGGACAATATTCATGTCAAAGAGACGCATTTAATAATTTATGGATTACTGCAACTCAGAGACATGAATATCGCTACTTGACCATTATGGCGCAAGGTGTCGTTGATTTATATGCAACAGAACTCGGCTATGTAGAAACGGATGTTTCTCCAATGCTTTTTTTGCAGCGTACCATGATGACGTGTTGCGATCTAAGTATGCTTGATTTTGCTCAGGCGGTGGTCAAAGTAAAAGATCGTAAGCATTTAATACTTTTATCTGAGAAAATTTTACAACAAGTTCAGTACCAGCCTGAGACCACCTCAGTGACGACTTGTGCAATTGATGCATTTCATGCAAGACAAGGTGTATGTCAAGATCATGCACATATTTTAATTGCGATGTGTCGTGGATTACATTTACCAGCTCGTTATGTGTCTGGCTATATATATGATGCAAATCAACCGCACCTAGCCAGTCATGCATGGGCTGAGGTTTTTGTAGAAAATGAGTGGTATTGTTTCGATATAAGTAACCAGATATTTACCCCCAAAAATCATATTTATGTCGCAGTTGGTCGTGATTATCTAGATGTTGCACCAATTCGAGGTATCCGTGAGCAAGGTGGGGTGGAAAGTATGATATCTACGGTTCAAGTTTTGGCTTGTTGAAGGTAAGAGAAGAAGAGATGACCTATTGTTGTGCATTAAGATTAGAGCAAGGTTTGGTATTGATTAGTGATACTCGAACTAATGCAGGGGTCGATCATATTTCTGTATTTCGTAAATTATATACCTTTGGTGTTGAAGGTGAGCGTTTTATTGCATTGCAAACAGCAGGTAATTTAGCAACAACTCAAGCTGTTATTGGTCATTTACAAAATGCTTTAGCATTACATCAAGAGCCAAATTTATATAGCGCAAATACCATGTTTGAAGTTGCTGAATTAATTGGAAAGACTTTGCGTAAGGTACTCGAGGATGTTACGACTGATACTCAGGAACAGATGAACTACTCGTGTAGTATTTTGGTGTGTGGGCAGATTCAGGGTGAGGAAATGCAACTGTATAATGTCTATCCACAAGGTAATTTTATCTGTGCGACTACCGATACCCCATATTTCCAGATTGGTGAAAGTAAGTATGGAAAGCCAATTTTAGATCGTGCACTGCACTATACGATGCCATTAGATGATGCGTTACGCTGCAGTTTGATCTCTTTTGATTCAACATTAAGGTCTAATGTTTCTGTTGGATTGCCTTTAGACGCGTTGGTTTATCATAAAGATAGTTTTAAAATCCCTGAAGGAAAACGCATCCGAGAAGATGATCCTTATTTTACTCAGATTAGTAAGCAATGGTCTGAAACCTTACGCCGTGGACTTCAAGAGTTACCAAAGCCTACGACTGATTATGGTTTGTAATCATATAAGAAAAAATCCAAGCAAAGGCTTGGATTTTTTATCTGTTTTAAATCACTTTTCGAATAGGTCTATTACTTAACCGACATAATAATTCGTAACCAATCGTGCCATTTGCCGCAGCGACATCATCAACCAAACGAGATTTGCCCCAAAGCTCGACTTTAGTGCCGATCTCTGCCTGAATATGAGTGACATCAATGGCAATCATATCCATGCTGACACGACCAATAACAGGAACAAGTTGTTCATCAATTGCAACGAAATTGGGTTTTAAATAAGCACGTGGGTAACCATCACCATATCCAATGGAAACAATGGCAATATTCATAGGCTGTGTTGCTGTAAACGTTGAACCGTAACCTACAGATTCGCCTTGTTGAATAGAATTAAGCGCAATAATTTCTGCCTCAAAGCTCATCACAGGTTTGAGATCAAGCGCATGTACGTTTTGATCTGCAAAAGGCGTTGCACCATACAACATGATCCCTGGACGAACAAAGTCGAAATGGAGTTCAGGATATTTATAAATCGCGGCAGAATTACAGCAAGATACCAAAATTGGTTCACAGGCTTGTTTTACCTGTAAGAACTGGTGTATTTGCTGCTCATTTAAAGGGTGGTTTGCATCTGCGTTGGCAAAGTGCATGGTGAGTACACAGCTAAAACCATGAGATTTTAATCGTTGAATCACTGTAATAATGTCTGTCGCTTTAAAACCCAAACGATTCATACCACTATTTAGCTTGACCCACACTTTTAAGCCCAAAGCATTATAAGCTTGTTTATGCTGAATCAACCATTCAACTTGTTGACTTTGATGAATCAGGCATTCGAGTTTGTGCTCAATTACTTGTTGCATTTCGTCTTCTGAAAATATGCCCTCAATCAAAGTGATGGGTTGAGAATATCCCAGTTGCCTGATCTCTAAAGCCTCTTCTAAACAGGCGACACCAAAGGCGTCTGTGGCATCCAAGGCGGCTAAACAGTCTTTAACTCCATGTCCATAAGCATTTGCTTTGACCATACTAACAATTTGTGAATGTGGAGCAAGTTGTTTAACGCGGTTTAAATTATATTGTAGTGCATCACTATCAATATAAACTGTTGCTTGGCGCACCCTGATTTCTCCTTTGGGTCGACATGGAAAGTTTTTAAGGCAGATCAATAACCGAGGGATTATTCCTCGTCATCGTATTGAGCATAGAACTCAGGTGAAAGGTTACTAAAGCGAGTGTATTGACCTTCAAAGGCAAGACGAACTGAACCAATTGGACCATTACGTTGTTTACCGATAATAATTTCGGCTGTACCAGCTTCTTTAGACTCTTTGTTATAGACTTCATCACGATAAATAAACATGATCAAGTCGGCATCTTGCTCGATTGCGCCTGATTCACGTAAGTCTGACATGACAGGGCGTTTATTGGGTCTGTTCTCCAAACTACGGTTAAGCTGAGACAGTGCAATGACAGGGCATTGCATTTCTTTAGCTAGTGCTTTTAAGCTTCGAGAAATCTCCGAAATCTCACCCACACGGTTATCGCCCATACCCGGCACTTTCATTAACTGTAAGTAGTCGACCATGATACAGCCGATTTTTCCATCATGCATTTTGGCAATACGTCGCGCACGTGCACGAAGTTCGGTTGGTGGTAGGGCAGAGGAATCATCGATATAGAGGTGCATTTCTTGTAATTGAAGAATAGTTCCTGTGACTTTGGTCCATTCATCTGCATCGAGATTACCTGAACGTAGATGACCCTGATGGACTTTACCCATTGCTGAGATCAAACGCATAGCAATCGAGTCTGCTGGCATCTCCATTGAGAATACGAGAGCAGGTAAGCGGTTGTATTGCAGTACACTTTCAACTAAGTTCATGGCGAAGGTGGTTTTACCCATCGAAGGACGGGCTGCAACAATAATCAAATCCCCAGGTTGCATACCTGAGGTTTTATTATCTAACTCTAAGAAACCTGTGGTTAAACCTGTAATATTGCCGTCTAATTTAGAAAGTTCATCGAGTTTAGAAATCACATCAGCAGTGACAGAGCTAATCGATTTTGGCCCTGAATCTTTCTTGTTATTGTTATGCTGTTCGGCCAAAGAGAAAATACTGGTTTCGGCTAAATCTAGGATTTCACTGACAGGGCGACCTTTGGTGTCATAAGCATTTTGCAAAATATCACTACTGACTTTAATCATTGCGCGTAGTGTTGAAAATTCTTTAATTTTATTGGCGTAGATTTCAAGATTGTAAAAGCTTGAAGGTGAATCTGCCATCAATTGCATCAAATATTCTTCACCACCAATTGCATCAAGCAGGTTTTGTTTGAGTAACCAATCATTGACCAATACAGCATCATAAGGCGAGTTTTCTTGCGCTAGTTTTTCGATGGCACGATAAATATATTTATGACGTGTTGCATAAAAATCATTTTCTTTAAGTAAATCGCTAACTTGTTCAAATGATTCGGCAACCGTCATTAATGCCGCGAGCACAGCTTGCTCAATTGCGAGATTGTGCGGTGGTGTACGAAATTCTTTTAATTGACCTGAGTCACTCACTTTACTCTCTGTGTTTGGAGAATTTTTCGTAAAATTGGCATTCGCCTGTGACATAACAAGACCTAATAAAAAGATGAAACTGTAACGACTGACTATCTTAATCCAAATGGACGCAGACAGGAGAATTTAATTGGAAGAAAATTGTTTAATTGCTGGAAAAGTAGGGTGTACTAAAATATAAAATTTTAGGCATAAAAAAAGAGCATGTAAAAACATGCTCTTTTCTTTGCAGAAATTACTCAGATACGATAGTAACGAGAACTTCAGCAACAACATCATGATGCAATTGGATTGCGATGTTGAATTCACCAGTGTGACGAAGCGCACCGTTTGGTAAACGAACTTCTGCACGATCTACTGCTAGACCAGCGTTCGTTAAAGCGTCAGCGATATCACGAGTACCGATAGAACCGAAAAGTTTACCTTCATCACCAGCTTTCGCAGTGATAACGATATTTACTTCGTTCAATTGTTCAGCACGTGCATTCGCAGCAGCTAAAATAGCAGCTTCTTGTTTCTCAAGTTCAGCACGACGAGCTTCAAATGCAGCAGTATTTGCTTCAGTTGCAGCTACAGCTTTACCTTGAGGGATCAAGAAGTTACGACCGTAACCAGCTTTAACTGATACTTTGTCGCCTAATTTACCAAGGTTCTTAATGCGTTGTAATAAGATAACGTCCACAGCTCACCTCACTTACTTATGGTTGTCAGTGTACGGAATCAAAGACAAATAGCGAGCTTGTTTAATAGCTAACGCTAATTGACGTTGATAACGAGCTTTAGTACCTGTAATACGGCTAGGAACAATCTTGCCGTTTTCAGTGATGTACTGTTTTAAAGTGTCGATATCTTTGTAGTCGATGTACGCAACATTCTCAGCTGTAAAGCGGCAGAACTTGCGACGACGGTAAAAACGTGCCATTGAGGTTCTCCTTATTCAGCTTCTTGAATTGCTTGTTGTGCTTCTTCACGTTGAGCTTTACGCGCACGTTTCTCTTCAGCACTCTTAGCAAGTAAAGATTCTTCAGTAATTGCGTGTTCACGACGGATGATGATGTTACGAATGATTGCATCGTTATAACGGAACAATTCTTCTAATTCATCAAGAGTCGTTTGACCACATTCAACATTCATAAGAATGTAGTGTGCTTTGTGAATCTTGTTGATTGGGTAAGCCAATTGGCGACGGCCCCAATCTTCTAAACGGTGAATTTGACCTTCAGCTTCTTTGATCTGAGAGATATAGCGTTCAACCATACCTACAACTTGATCGCTTTGGTCTGGGTGTACCAATAGTACGATTTCGTAGTGACGCATTGTCAGCTCCTTACGGTTTAAGCAGCCCCTGACTTTATAAAGCCAGAAGCAAGGAGTCATAACTAATTTAGTTATGTCGCAAATTGCGAAGCGACAATTCTAGTCATGTTTGGCTTAAATCGCAAGTAAATTCACGCTTTTGATCGAAGTAAAAACACCACATAGCCTTTAAAATAGCGATCTTTTTGTTTTGTACTATTCCCGAACCATGTTCCATGTTGTACCAACCCAACTTTATAGGGCAAGCGCAGGGCAGAGATACGTTTTAAATATTCAGGATAATTCGGGATTGTGGTCGTGCCCTGATAAGTCTGGATCACCAGTTCATCAATATTTTGCCTAAAAAGTGTTAAGGTGTTCTGATCTTTAAAATTGGTCCAGTCCAGTAATCCTGTAATACTGAGCCGATATTGTTGGGGTAATTTCTGCCTGAGTTTTTGTAGAAAAATGGCATAGTCTTTCAAGCTGTTGGTTTTACTATCAAAATCAATTTGAATGCCTTGAACCTGATTGCCCTGATTTCTCCAGTGTTCCAATCGATTGAGAATGGTTTGGTAATTTTGTTCATTCCACGCCAAATGATGGGTTCGGAAAACCAGCCATATTTTTTGATGGGGTGATTTCAGTATGGATACGCCTTGCGGTGTGAAAGTTGAAATCTGTTTTGATTTGGAATAACGGATTTCACCTTGTAAAATATACAGTTCCTTCGCATGAATCAGATAAGGGGCTGTCTGAATATCAGCCCAAATCCAGAAAGAAGCAAAATCATTGGCATCAACTTTTGAAGTTGCTGATTGTGTCGGTTGGCAGGCATTCAGGCTAAAAACCAGAAAAATACAGAAAACCGTTTTAAGCAACTTCATGGCTAAAAGTTACCAATAATATTTAAGTGATTTTGCCCAAGTACTCTTTGGATAGTCTCTTTTGATCTGGTCATACCATTGTTTACGAACTGGCTTACTCACTTCTGCATCACCACAATCATTGATTCCACTGGGTGCATAACATTGAATCGAACGATATAAGGCATAGGCGTGTAAATCATCTTTACTGGATGATTTTAGAATGTCTTTATATACCTGACCACGGGCAAATATTTTTCCTGAAAAACTGGATTGTTGCTGTTCAGCATAAGCCAACTGTTGTAGTGAATAACCTTGTTCACTACGGAAATATTCACCTAAGCAAACATTTAATAATGGATCTTTAGGTGTCTGAGCCAGTTGATTAACTAAAGTCTCTAAATTTGAGCATTTTAGTTGTGGTGTAATGTTTGCTCCATTCCAAATGAAATTAGAAAAATCTGGCTTATTCTTCAATTGTTCATTGTCACTATTATAACCTTTATATTGCACTGCATTTTTAGGCATGAAAGCAAAGCTTTGTTTAAATAAGTCAAAATTTTGATGAACTAAACTTTTGCTTAATAGGGTATAGGTGGCTGCCTGTTTTTGATCAAGGGTACTGTCATTCGACTGGATGATTTTTTGTAAACTGTCTGCATTTGCCACTTGGGTAATAAAATTTCGTTGCAGATTTAACTGGCTCATTTTTGCTTTTTTACCGATAAAAGCTGAATAATCCTGTCTGGCAGCGAGATGATTGGATAAAGCCGTTTCAAACAGGCCTTTTTGATAACTATCTTTTACTTGGGCAAACTGTTGATTCCAATAGTGTTCCGCTAGCTGTTTCTGTCCAGTTTTCTCTAAAATTTGCCCCTTTAAAAAGCTCTGGCTTAGCTGTAAATAATTGTTGTTCTTAATATTATCTTTAGGTAAATAGCTCAAGGCCTCCTGTGGTTTATTCTGGACAAATAGCAAATGAACTGCCTGTAAATATTGGAATAACTCAGGCTGTGCCTTAAAAAATTCTTTTTGAGCTGCTAATTGTGCCCATGTTATTGGGCGATAAGGATCAGATGCAGGCATTCGCATATGCATCAAATCATATACTGCCAAAAAGAAAGGGTCTTTTAGATTGTTAATATTAAAAGCTGAGCTATCAAATATTCGGCGATCAATTTCGGCGGGAAGTTCACTCATCTCCAAATTATAAAATTTTGATGTCGGATTTTTGAGTTGCCAGACAATTTCATTAACCAATAAATCTTGGCGTTTTGAAAGCCAAAAACCACGACGCATAAAACCACGAGCACTCGCGACATATTGTCCATTTGGATAGGCTTTTAAATAAACCGTAATATGATCTAAAAATTGTTTAAGTAAATTTTGATTGATATTGTCCAGATATACATCACCATATTGATCCACACCTGTTGTATAGGCTGAGTTGAGGCTGGTACGAATCAGCATATATAGTGCAGTTTCTTTTAGCCATGTATCCTCAACAGTACTTAATACCGTATAAATTTTAGTCGCGGCAGAGTAGTTTGCATTATAAAACAGAATGCTCGCATTTAAATAAGAAGCATATTGACGTGTTGTGATTGACCAATTTGGATTAATCGCAATCAATTCAATTTTGTCACCACACTGATTCATTTTCTTGCGTTCAGAAATCAAAATTTGCTTTTCTAGATTTGGAATCGCTTTATTATTTTGTACTTGTGTATTAAAAGTTTGATTACCTGAATCAAAGCTCGTACAACGTTCGTCAAAAACGGTGTCATTTCTTTCTAATCGTTTTCTTTGATTTGGCAATTTATTCTGAGTCAGAGATGACAGATTCGCTGCATCAAAAGGTACCGTTCCATATACCGCATCCCATAAATTGGCATCAGCTGTCATCGGCTTAATTGTCGCAAGCCCTAAGTCGCTGAGTAATAATGTCATATTGGTTTGACTATCATTTGCTGGATATAACACAGGAAGATTGCTACAGCCGTTTAAATTTTTGTCATTTATGGCAAGGTTTGGCTCGCAAAATTGCTCTACACCAGCATAGGTGATTGGGCTATAGCAAATGACCAGTGAAAGCGAAGAATAGACAATTGATTTGAATATAAATTTATTTTGTAGTTTCATTTAGGCAATAAAGGGTGAAATGTTTTTATTGCACGAAATGATAACAACTGAAGTGGGGAATAAAAAGACAGAGAAGTCTCTATCTTTTTAAAAAATAGGGAGGAAGGGTGCAGGGCTTTTAAATGTAAAGCTAAAGCTCAAACTAATCACAGTAATTAAGATTACTGAAAAAAGGAAAAAGCGTTTTGCCCAAAGCTGATCATCTTCAGCTTTAAATCCTAAAATACCAATGTAAAACCAGTAAATACAAAGTGCATTACAGATGACCAAGAAAATAATATTGGTATATCCATATATATACAAAGCATTCATCGCAATAGTGAATAAAATCACATAGATCAGCGATTCGATTTTAGTTCTATGAATAGAACGTGCAACAGGTAAAATAGGCACACCTGCGTTTTTGTAATCTTCAAAACGATAAATCGCAATTGCCCATGAATGCGGCATTTGCCATAAGGCATATGCAATAAAAATGAGAAGAGCAGCCATATCGAAATGATGACTTACAGCCGTATAACCAATAACAGGTGGACTCGCTCCTGAAATACTACCAATCACGGTTTGATGGATCGTGGTACGTTTCGTCCACAAACTATAAAAACCGACATAGACGACAAAACCAATGACTGCGAATAAAAATGCATAGGCATTCACATAGAACCAGAGCATGCTAAAACCAATCACACCTAATACAAGAGCATAAAACATTGCAATAGAAGGAGATATGGTTTTCTTAACAAGAGCACGATTCATTGTGCGTTGCATTTTTTGATCGATGTCTTGATCAATAACATTATTGACTACACAACCAGAAGCAACCACAAAAGTTGTTCCAATTAATGTAATTAATAATAGGAGGAAGTCTATAGAGCCTTGGGCGGCTAAAAAGAAGCCGCCCAAGGTGGTAATAAAATTACCGAAGAGAATTCCTGGTTTAGTCAGGAATAAATACTTTTTCCACATGACAATCAGTTTAGATCATCATGTTGTAGTGTAGGTAATTCATAATCCACACAGAGCCGACTAAAAGTACAGCAATACATAAGATTGTGTAGATAAATGCAATAAGGTTCCAGCGTTGTTCAGATGATGTATTCATGTGTAAGAAATACACAAGTTGCACGATTACCTGAGCAACAGCAGCGATTGCAATAACAGTAACTAAGATGCCACGGCTAAATCCGCCCGACATCACCATCCCGAATGGGATGATGGTGAGGATAACAGATAGGATAAACCCAACAGTGTATTGCTTAAAGTTACCGTGTGATGCACCTGCAGCATTATGGTCATGACCACTCATTAGAGAACTCCCAGTAAGTAAACGACGCTGAATACACAGATCCAAACGATGTCAAGGAAGTGCCAAAACAAGCTTAAGCAAGCAAGACGACGTGTATTCGGTAGTGTCAAACCATTCTTTTTGATCTGATACATCAATACTAACATCCACACTAAACCAGAAGTTACGTGGATACCGTGTGTACCAACCAAAGTAAAGAACGATGATAAGAATGCACTATGAGTTGGGCCATGGCCTTCATGTACAAGGTGATGGAATTCATTGATTTCCATACCGATGAAGGTTGCACCGAAAAGGAATGTAATAAATAACCAAGTGATGACTTGATTTACATTCTTTTTATAAGATGCAAGTACTGCAAAACCAAAAGTTACAGAAGAGATCAAAAGGGCAAAGGTTTCACCTAATACATAACCCAATGATTCACTGAATAAGTCTTTTGCACTTGGAGTACCAGGTGGGACATGACTGCTCAATACAGCGAACGCGATGAAGAGTGATCCGAAAAGAATCAAGTCACTCATCAAGTATGTCCAGAAACCAAAGACAGTTAAGTCGGTATCATCATGTTCGTGATGACCGTCATGACCGTGGTTGTCGTGATGAAGTACTTCAGCCATTTCCTTAGTCCTTCTTCAAGTGTTTTTCAAGTAACGCATAGCGTTCATTTTCAATACGTTCAACTTCTGCAGCAGGTACGTAGTAATCAACATTCTTAGTGAATGAGCTTACGATCAAGCTAACAACTGAAGCAACGAATGAAACAACGACTAGCCACCAAATATGCCAGATCAATGCAAAACCAAGAACAGTAATGAACATTGCAATCACGAAACCAGCAGCACGATCAGTCGGCATGTGGATGTCTTCATATTTAGTGTTACGTGCATATGCTACGCCATTTTCTTTGTCAGTCCAGAAACGGTCAACGCCGCTAGCTTCTGGTACATGTGCAAAGTTATAGAATGGAGCAGGAGATGACGTAGACCATTCAAGTGTACGACTATCCCAAGGATCGCCTGTGTAGTCCATATTTTGATGACGTTGTAAGAAACCAACGATAATCTGCATAAGGAAACAAGCAATACCGATAGCAATCAATACTGCACCGAATAATGCAATTGCTAAGTATGGATCCCATTCAGGGTTGTCATATGTATTCAAACGACGTGTCATACCCATGAAGCCAAGGATATAAAGTGGCATGAATGCAAAATAGAAACCGATGAACCAGAACCAGAACGCAGCTTTACCCCATGCTTCGTTGAGCTTCCAACCAAACATTTTCGGCCAGTAGAAGATGATGCCGGCAAACATACCAAACACCACACCACCGATAATTACGTTATGGAAGTGAGCGATCAAGAAGAGTGAGTTGTGTACAAGGAAGTCCGCAGGTGGAACAGCCATAAGTACACCAGTTAAACCACCGATACCAAAAGTCACAAGGAAGCCAAGTGTCCAAAGCATCGGGGTAGTATAAGTAATGCGTCCTTTATACATTGTGAATAACCACGAGAAGATTTTCACACCTGTAGGAATCGCAATAACCATCGTCATAATACCGAAGAATGCGTTAACGTTTGCACCCGCACCCATGGTAAAGAAGTGGTGAAGCCATACAACGAACGCAAGTACAGTAATTGCGATAGTTGCATATACCATTGATTTGTAACCGAACAACGTCTTACGAGAGAAAGTTGCAACGATTTCTGAGTATAGACCAAATGCTGGTAATACTAAGATGTAAACTTCTGGGTGACCCCAAGTCCAAATCAAGTTCACGTAAAGCATTGGGCTACCACCAAGCTCATTAGTGAAGAAATGGAAACCGAAGTAACGGTCTAAAGTAAGCATTGCAAGCGTACCTGTTAATACAGGGAATGATGCAATGATTAATACAGCCGTACACAGTGAAGTCCATGTAAAAATAGGCATGTCCATTAATTTCATGCCAGGTGCACGCATTTTAATGATGGTAACAAAGAAGTTAACACCAGATAAAAGCGTACCTAAACCAGAAACTTGCAGTGCCCAAATGTAGTAGTCAACACCTACACCTGGTGAATATTGGATACCTGAAAGAGGAGGGTATGCCATCCAACCAGTCGAAGCGAATTCACCTAAAACAAGTGAAGCCATCATCAAACCAGCAGCACCCGCAAATAACCAGAAGCTTAAAGAGTTCAATAATGGGAATGCTACGTCACGAGCACCGATTTGCAATGGAACAGAAATGTTCATCATACCTACAACGAGACCCATAGCCACGAAGAAGATCATGATTACACCGTGTGCTGTAAAGATCTGATCGTAATGGTCTGGATGTAAGTAACCTTCACCACCGCCTTTAGCGAGGAAAAGTTGTAAACGCATCATGATCGCATCGGCGAAACCACGCAGAAGCATGACTACTGATACGATGATATACATGATACCAATTTTCTTATGGTCTACAGATGTGAACCATTCGTTCCATAAGTATCCCCATTTTTTGAAATAGGTAATACCGCCTAGAACTGCAATGCCACCAAGAGCCATCATGACCATGGTAACGAGTACAATCGGCTCTGTTGGAATAGAATCCCAGCCTAATTTGCCAAAAATCATATCCATGTCTTATTCCCCTTGAGCAGCGTGTTCAGCTGCAGCATGAGTTTCTGCTGTTGCATGTCCAGCAGCAGAGTGGTCAGCACCGTGATAATTACTCATGTAGTGGTTGATAATTGTTTCAAACAATTTTGGCTCAACTGAAGAGTAATAAGTCACAGGGTGTGGCTTGTTCGGGAACGGTTTCATAGCTTCAGCTTTAGCAAGTGCTTCTTCATCACCAGCAGCCTTAGCACGGTTTACAAGAATTTCGATCTGATGTTTAGAGCGATCGCCATCTTTAAGTGTCGCTAATTCAGCTTGGTCAAGTGTACCTTTTTGAATTGCTTCAGCATTGATACTTGTACCATTACCCGCTTTAACAGCTTCTACCCATTTTGCAAACTCTGGTTCAGTTACACTATGTGCCTTGAAGCGCATTTGTGAGAAACCGTAACCTGAATAGTTAGCTGAGAAACCACGGAATACACCTGGTTCGTCCGCTAAAAGGTGAAGATGAGTCTGCATACCCGCCATTGCATAGATCTGACCACCTAACTGTGGGATGAAGAACGAGTTCATCGTAAAGTTAGAAGTAATCTTAAAGCTTACAGGCGTTTTTTCTGGGAAGCGTACTTCGTTTACCGTTGCAATGTTTTGCTCAGGATAGATAAAAATCCATTTAAATTGTTCAGCGATGGCTTGAACAGTTAAAGGCGCTTTATCTGACTCTAACGGACGGTAAGGGTCGTACTTGTGGGAACCCCACCAAGTTAACCAAGCTAAAATACCAATAATAATGACAGGAACACCCCAAACAACGATCTCAATTGTCGTAGAGTGTGCCCAAGTAGGTTTATAGTCTGCATCTTTATTCGATGCGCGATATTGCCAACCAAACCATAATGCCATGATAATTGATGGAATCACCACCAATAGCATTAGATAGATCGCAGTCATCATCAGGCTACTTTGACCTTGACCTACTGGACCTTTATTGTTTAGTAGTACCATATCACCGCCACACCCTGTCAAGAGCGCAGCCATCGTTGATAAAGACAATACAGCTAAAATCGTTTGTCTCATTTTACAACCTCGGTGAAGAGTCCCATTCCCTAATTTAAATTATGGGATAGCGATTAAAGTGTCGCATGATTGATAAGAATTTTTTGTGAAATGCTTAGCAATCATGCGACACCGCTACGTTGTTGGGCATTATGCCTCATATTGAAAAACTAAGCTACATCTAACACAGTCAGAAATACTTGTTTTGAAACCTGATTTATTTTGTAGGAATTGTTGTTGAAATGTGTATTTTTTCTATAAATATCAATTTTATAGAGCAAAAAAGAGGAATAAATCCTCTTTTGCTTAGTTAATTAAAAATTATTGCTTTACGACCTTAGTTTTTGCCAATTTATCGTGTAAAGTTTGGCGATTTTTATTAAATGCAAAGAAAGCATAGTCGATAATGGTAATAAATGGCATAAACAATAAATTCAGAATGATAAATAAAGCACTTCTCAACCAAAAAGCTCTAATCGTATTGATTGCCGTATGTGTTTCAGCATCTACGATTTTAATTTTGGTTATTTTTTTACCAATGCTTTGTCCAGACTTCGCAATTAAAAAAGCTTGCAGCATCAGCATTAGGATCAAATAAACAAAAATACTCATCCATGCTTCATTTGGAATAAGCTGCATAAGTTGATGCTGCAACTCAACTGCTTCACTTGAAGCGACTTGGCTTGCTTGTAATTGCTTTTGAATTTTAAATAATTCTGTGTACTGGCTTTCGTTAAAGAAAAAAGATGGTATAGCAGCCATCGGAAGCCAAAGAGTTAAGTCAATCACCTTAGCGAGTGCACGAGAATGAAATGAGGCGAGTTCAGATGTTTTTTGTTCAACTTTAATTTTAAAAGTTGACTGCTCAGTTTGATTGTTAATTTGATGATTGAATGATGAATAACCTACAGGTTCGTAGACAAGTTTTCCTTGAGTGAGTTCGCCAAGAGTTTTCCATTCACTCATACCTTCGTGCCAAACCAAGTCTGTAAGTAATACTTGTTGGCTAGACAGCATTTGGTTCAATTGGTCTAAACTATAAGGTCCAGCTTGTTGGTTATTACGAGCCAAGTAAATTTGCATAATTAAAAATTCTCAATGACTAAAGATGAAAAAAGACCCTACGAAAGGGTCTTTTTTTTAAAAGACTAGGCTTTCTTGATTTGTTCTTCAGCAAGGAAGAACCAAGTATCAAGCACTGAGTCAGGATTCAGTGACACAGATTCAATACCTTGTTCCATGAGCCATTTAGCAAGGTCAGGGTGGTCTGAAGGACCTTGACCACAAATACCAACGTATTTTCCTGCTTTACGGCATGCATGAATTGCCATAGAAAGAAGGGCTTTAACCGCTGGATCACGCTCATCAAATAAGTGAGATACGATACCAGAATCACGGTCAAGACCAAGTGTTAATTGTGTTAAGTCATTTGAACCAATTGAGAAACCATCAAAATGTTCAAGGAACTGTTCAGCCAATAAAGCATTGGTTGGAAGCTCACACATCATAATGATTTTGAGGCCATTTTCACCACGTTTTAAACCATTTTGAGCAAGCAACTCAATCACACGTTTTGCTTCAGACACTGTACGCACGAATGGAATCATGATTTGAATATTGGTTAAACCCATTTCATCACGGGCTTTCTTCAAAGCACGGCACTCAAGCTCAAAACAGTCACGGAAGTTGTCAGATACGTAACGACTCGCACCTCGGAAGCCCAACATTGGGTTTTCTTCCTCTGGCTCGTATAATTTACCGCCGATTAAATTTGCATATTCATTTGACTTAAAGTCAGACATACGAACGATGACTGGTTTTTCAGCAAATGCAGCTGCAAGTGTTGAAATACCTTCAACTAACTTTTCTACATAGAATTCGATTGGCGAAGAATAACCTGATGTACGTGTCATTACAGCAGCACGCGTTTCACGTGGTAGGCTGTCAATATTGAGAAGCGCTTTAGGATGTACACCGATCATACGGTTAATGATGAATTCAAGACGTGCAAGACCAATCCCTTCATTTGGAATTTGAGCAAAGTCGAATGCACGGTCTGGATTACCAACATTCATCATAATCTTAAATGGAAGTTTTGGCATTGAGTGAATTGAGTTACGTTGCACCTCAAAATCTAATGCGCCTTCATAGATAAAGCCTGTATCACCTTCAGCACACGAAACAGTGACTTCTTGACCATCGGTTAATACTTCTGTTGCATTACCACAACCCACGATTGCAGGTACACCTAACTCACGTGCAATGATTGCAGCGTGACAAGTACGGCCACCACGATTGGTCACAATCGCTGCGGCGCGTTTCATTACTGGCTCCCAATCTGGGTCAGTCATGTCTGATACAAGTACATCACCGTCTTGTACTTTATCCATTTCTTTAATCGAGGTTACGACACGAACTTTGCCCGAACCGATACGTTGACCAATTGAACGACCTTCACAGATGACAGTGCCACGTTGTTTTAATAGGTAACGTTCCATTGTGCCGACATTTTGACGGCTTTTAACAGTTTCAGGACGTGCTTGAACGATGTAGATTTGACCATCATCACCATCTTTCGCCCATTCGATGTCCATTGGCGAACCGTAATGTTGTTCAATAATCAATGCTTGTTTAGCAAGTTCATGTAATTCATGATCATTTAACGCAAATTGTTGACGCTCTGGTTTTTCTACATCAACCACAACAACGGATTTACCTGCAGCGCCTTCTTCACCATAAATCATTTTTTGGTGTTTAGAACCGAGATTGCGGCGTAAAACTGAGTGTTTACCTGCATTTAACAATGGTTTTGATAAATAGAATTCGTCAGGGTTGACAGCTCCCTGAACAACCATTTCACCCAGACCGTATGATGCGGTAATAAATACTACATCACGGAAACCAGATTCTGTGTCAAGCGTAAACATTACACCTGCAGCACCAGTCTCTGAACGAACCATACGTTGTACACCCGCAGATAGGGCAACAACACTGTGTTCAAAACCTTGGTGTACACGGTACGCGATGGCACGGTCATTATAAAGCGAAGCAAAAACTTCTTTAATCGCGATCAGAACGTTATCAATTCCGCGAATATTTAAGAAAGTTTCTTGTTGTCCTGCAAAAGAAGCATCAGGTAAATCTTCTGCAGTCGCAGAAGAACGTACAGCAACAGCGATGTCTGGATTACCGTTTGAAAGTGCTGTAAACGCGTCACGAATTTCTTGTTCTAAATTAGCAGTAAGTGGGGTATCAACGATCCATTTACGGATTTTAGCGCCTGTCTCTATAAGTGCGTTTACATCATCAACATTTAGCTGCTCAAGTTCAGCCTGAATTCGAGCATTTAAGCCGCTTTGATCCAAGAACTCACGATAAGCAGCAGCAGTTGTTGCAAAACCACCAGGTACCGATACACCAGCATTGGATAAATGGCTGATCATTTCACCCAAAGATGAGTTTTTCCCACCTACGAGTTCGACATCGTGTTTCCCTAATTTTTCCAGACCGATTACGCGCGCTTCCAAAGTATTTACTCCACTTTTTTTGCAGTATGAATGACCATCATTGGTATGAAATTATACGAATGTGCTTAGATTTAGTATTTTACTAAGCGACAGTCATGTTAGATGAGTTTACTATAAAGATTATAGAGCACTAAGACAAATGTTTAAGGAGAATTTTGATGCCCGAAAGTAAACAAATTAAACGGAGTGTATTTTTTATTTCGGATGGTACTGCAATTACCGCAGAAACCCTTGGACATTCACTACTTGCGCAATTTCCGAATGTCGATTTTGATATTCATATTATGCCTTATATTACCACTGAAGAAGCTGCAATGAATGTGGTTGTTGACATCAATGGATGCCAATCAAGGGATGGATGCTTACCACTTGTTTTTGACACATTGGTAGACCCGCATGTTCGTGAAATTATTAATACAGCTAAAGCCGTAAATTTGGATGTTTTCGAGGGATTAATTAGTAAACTTGAGCAAGAGTTGGGGACACCACCAACAACTTTAGTTGGACAGACCCATGCTGTAACAGATTCTGAATCTTATAAGGCTCGTATTGATGCAGTACATTTTGCATTAGACAATGATGATGGTGCTCGAACTCGTCATTATGATAAAGCTGACTTGATTTTAGTTGGCGTTTCTCGGTCTGGAAAAACACCAACCTCGATTTATTTATCATTACAGTTTGGAATTCGTGTTGCGAACTATCCTTTAACTGAAGAAGATTTAGATGATAATCGTCTACCTGCTGTGCTACGAGCACATAAAAATAAGCTCTTTGGCTTAATGATTGATGCTGAGCGATTGGTCGCTATTCGTAGCGAACGAAAAGCCAATAGTCGTTATGCAAGTTTTAGTCAGTGCCAAATGGAATTACGTGCCATAGAGGGTATTTATATTTCTGAAGGTATTAAGTATTTGAACGTCACTGAAATGTCGATTGAAGAAATTTCAACGCGTATTTTACAGTTGACTGGTTTAAAACGTCGTATTGGCTAAATAGTATCTTTAAATGAGAAGCGTAGAGGATGGGCTACGCTTTTTTATTTTGAAGAAATAAGAGTGGGAACCTCATAAAGCACCGCTTGATACCATTCAGGTCGATTTTGACTGTAAAACCATGAAAGCTCGGATGAGACACTTGATGACATCCGTACAGACAAAAGCTTGAAGAATAATATTGATATTATGTTGCTGGATAAAAACTATAAACCTCAAGGAAAGTATCTACGTTACGGCAAGAAAAATACCTCCTATCAATACATGGGCGTGGTGAAATAAGCATTGCAGAACGAGGCAATGCTTATTTGAAAATAGGATTGCCTACTGGTTTTTTAGCTCCATGAGCAAGCTAAAGTTTTCCAGACGTTTTTGTGTATCGTAAATATCACAGGTGAAGATAAACTCATCTACATCATATTGCGCGGCAATTTTTTCCAGTCCTGTTTTGACAGTTTCCTGTGAACCAATTTGAGCCATTGCATAGAAATTCTGGATGGCGAGTTGTTCAGCGCTGCTTGCCAGACCTTGTATTGATTCAGTTGGCGGTTTGAGTTTTAGACTGTGCCCCCGAATCAGGTTTAAAATACGCTGATAAGAACTGGTAGCTAAATATTGTGCTTCTTCATCAGTTGCCGCAACGACTGTTGGTACGCCCATTGACACATAAGGTTTATCAAGATATTCAGATGCTTGAAAATTCTCACGGTAAATTTCGATTGCTTGACCTAACATACGTGGAGCGAAATGTGATGCAAAAGAATAGGGAAGTCCCAACTTTGCAGCAAGCTGTGCGCTAAACAGACTTGAACCTAGCAACCAGACAGGTACATGAGTGCCTTGACCTGGGGTGGCAATAATTTTCTGGTTGGGCTGTGGGTCTTTAAAATATTGCAAAATTTCCATTACATCCTGAGGAAATTGATCTTCGGTTTCTTGACGCCCGCGTCGTAATGCACGCATGGTCATTGGATCAGTTCCTGGAGCACGCCCCAAACCAAGTTCAAAACGATTTGGATAAAGTGTTGCTAAAGTCCCGAATTGTTCTGCAACAACTAATGGTGCGTGATTAGGTAACATGATGCCACCAGAACCTAAGCGAATTTTGTCTGTATTTGCTGCGATGAATCCTAGTAAAACTGCCGTTGCGGAACTCGCAATTCCATCCATATTGTGATGTTCAGCTAACCAGAAACGTTCATAACCAAGCTTTTCAGCGTGTTGAGCAACTTCTAGTGCATGACGAAGTGAAAATTCAATACTTTTATCGTCTCTGACAGGAGCTAACTCCAAAATTGAAAATTTGATCTCTTGTAGTGACTTCATTTTTTAACTCTCAAAATCATATATCGAAATAATACGATATTAGCTTGTTTTTGTATATCGAATATTGTCGATATTTATTGCGCATTGGATAAAATAAAAAAAGCGCCCGAAGGCGCCAAAAGAGAAAGTGTTAGGATTTGATGATTAATCTTTATACCAACCACGGTGATAGCCATTATCATGACGGTAATGATGACGAGATTTATAGTATCTACGATCATCATAAGAACGACGGTTGTCGTAACGGCGCTCATCGTAAGAACGACGATTTTCGTAGCGGCGGTCTTCTTCACGATCTTGACCAACTTTTTGACCTAAAGCCGCACCACCTGCTGCACCCAAACCAGCACCAATATAGCCGCCACTCGTTCCACCGACATTACGTCCAACGGTGTAACCACCAACACCGCCTAGTCCACCACCAATGGCGGCTTCAGTGCGATCACGTTTATTGCTTGATGCTGCTGCACCACCAGCACCACCAATTGCGGAACCAATCATGGCACCCGTATTACCGCCAAGTTGTTTACCAACTGCTGTACCAACAATACTACCAAGTGCTGAAGTTGCTGCAACACGTGCTGTATTATCTGCATGTGCAACAGTCATCATTGATGAGGTTGCCAAGATGACGCTACATAACCACATATTCGATTTCATGGTGAAACTCCTTATCCATTCTTTTGGACAGTATTCTTTTGCTTGAGACAAATGTAACAAGACTTTTAAGTGGAAATATGGAGCGCAATAGGATGATTGAGAGAGTTTGGCGAGAGTTTTGTATATGTTCTATTACAAATGAACAGATTGTGAATAAATTATAAAAAATAAGAATGAGTATGCTGTAAGCAACGATGCCTAGCTGAATCGAGTACAATAGACTGAGTTTGAGATGAGGATGTAGTTATGCTGTTGGAAAAAATTTTGCAATCGCAAGGCTTTGGTTCAAGAAAGTATTGCCAACAGTTAATTAAAAATGGTTCTGTGCAGATTGAAGGACAAATTTGTGAAAACCCTAAACAGAATATAAATACGGATCAGCTTTGTTTTCAAGTATTTGGAGAAGAATACCAATATCGAGAACATCTCTACATTGTTTTAAATAAACCGAAGGGCTATGAATGTTCACATCAGGCAACGCATCATAAAAGTGTATTTAGCCTACTGCCTGAAATTTTGATCCATCGAGGTATTCAATGCGTGGGAAGACTAGACCAAGATACCACAGGATTATTGTTATTGACTGATGATGGTCAATATTTACAAGCCTTAACCAATCCGCGTAAGCATGTGCCAAAAGTTTATCATGTAACGACTGCCGATCCGATTTCAGCTGAGCAATTAATGGCTTTAGAACAGGGAGTTGAGCTAAGGAATGAAAAAGGTATTTATGCCGCAACCAATCTTCAACTATTTTCCACACATCAATTGGCAATGACAATTCATCAAGGTGTTTACCATCAAGTTAAACGTATGCTTGCCGCAGTCGGAAATAAAGTTGAGCTTTTACATCGCCAACAAATAGGATTACTTGAGCTTTCTGAATTACCAGAAGGTGAATGGATTTATCTTACATCTTCGCAAAAACAATTAAGTCAAAATATTGCTTTAGATATCGAGTAACTATTTTAAAAAACAGTGAAAGGTCTTGAATTCATCATCTTGAATAAATCCCATTTGTTCATAAAGACGGCGAGACTCATAATTATTTTTTTGTGTTTCGAGACTAATTCTTTGTGCATTTTCATGGCGAGCAAAAAGGATTGCGGTGTCAATTAATTGCTTAGCCGATCCTTGTTTTCGATAAGATGGGGTTACATAAACATCATCTAAAATATAATAGGTTTCGCAAGAAACAGATGAAAAAGCAAGGTACAGTAAAACAAAGCCTGTGAGCACATCATCTTTAACGTGAATGAAAATGACACTATCTTTATTTTCGAAACGATGTTTTAGAAATTGATAGGATTGTTCAATATTGGATGATGTACCATAGAATTGACGGTATTCATCAAACAAGACAGCAAGTTGGTGAAGATCTTCTTTTGTTGCTCGTTTAACAATCATTCCTGTCCATCCTTGCATTTATAATTTTATTTGGACTATCAGAATAACGAAAAAATTTAATCTTAAAAAATAAAAACTTGTTTATAAATGCAACATTGTTAAGTTTTGTCACTTTCACCTAACAGTGCATTCAATTCTTCAAATAGATCTTCATGATCGTCTTCAACGTCCAAATCTATAGCAGTTGAAGGATTATTTATTGCTGCATTTTTAGATTTACGGAGCTTGAGTAACTGTTCCATATTAATGTTTTGATTTTCAATCGCAAAAGGAATTGATTTCGTCAACACAACTTGTTTAAAGAAAAGACGAACAGCTTGGGCAGGGGATATACCTAACTGCTTAAAAACAGCAAAAGCTTGTTTCTTTTCCTGTGAATCAAGTCGAACCTGATAAACTTCTGTTTTTCGCATGAAAGATATGACCAAATATTTTTAGTTATCATCATGTATTCTAAACCATTGCAATGTAATTTCAATATTTCTGAAGTGAAAAAAATAACAATTTTGTCATTACGTTGTATTTACAATGTCAATTCAAATTTAGAATTAAAATGCATTTCTTGATTTAACACGGGATCGATAAAATAAATCTCTTTTGCTAACAACTGGAGCGGTTGTTCAAAGTCATCATCGGCTTTATGTGCGACAACTGGATAAAACGGATCATTTAAAATTGGAATGCCTAAGTAATTAAGGTGCACACGCAATTGATGTTGTTTACCCGTCTTGGGTTTAAGCTGATATTTTGCGTAATGTTGATTGTGTTCCAAAAGCGCTATCAAAGTTTCAGAATTCTGAGGTTTTTCAGAATTAATTTGCATCGTGTAAAACGGCTGACCTTTTTCTAAATGGAGCTGTAATATTTGTGGGAAATGTAATTCAGCTCGATAAGCTGCAATCGCGTGATAGATTTTTTGCACTTTTCGATCTGCAAAAAGTTGTTGGTATACTCCTCGAAGTTCTGGTTTTTTACAGAATAAAACGATGCCCGCTGTTTCGCGATCCAGTCGATGAATCGGGGTTAGATCCTCATATCCAGTTTGCTTTTTTAAACGTACTAATAATGTTTCCTGAACATATTGTCCAGTTGGGGTCATCGTAAGAAAGTGGGGTTTATCAACCACGAGTAAATGTTCATTTTCGTATAAAATCTCATGCTGAAAAGGCACATGAGTTTCTTGGGCTAGGAAACGATAATAAAAAATATGGGTATTTGCTGTATAGGGACTTTCCAGCGTCAGGATTGAACCATCAGCAGCGTAAATCAGTTGGTCTGCAAAACGCTGTTGCCATTCTTGCGGCTGAATATGGGGGAAATGCTGGCAAAGATATTCAAAAACTGTGTTTACAGTGAGGTCATTGGGTAAAAAGACTTTACTGGCACTGACACCATTGATGAGAGGTGGAGTAAAACTTTCAATAATATTCATATTATTTGAGTGAGGCTGAATGGTGGAAACTAGGTATAAATCCCTCATCAAATGCTTTGACAAAAGATTCTGGCGTGAGGATATTCACAATCAGGTCATTTGGTAATTCAACTTCCTGTTGATAGCCATCAAAAGACCAAACCAAATAATGATTGTCTTTAAAGATTACGATTGCTTTTGAGTCATGCTCAAAGAAAGTGCCAATTGGTAAATCAGAAATTTTGGCTTGAAATGTTTTCTTGTTTTTATCTGCTGTTAGGCGGTCGTGATGAATTTTTTTATCCATCTCTTTTACAGGTAGTGAAATACCAGTGTTGTTTGCATGAATCCATGCATTTTTAAACTGTTTATAGCGCTGGTTTTGACATTCTCCACAAGGACGGTGACCTGCCGCCAAGGCGGTTGCTTCATCTAAAAAGAACAGTTCAGAATAAGACTGCCCAAAAACCTCTCTTTTGACATTGCCGAATGTGGTTAGACAATTGATCCATGATTGGGTGGAAAATTGCTTAATGATTTGCTTGTCTGTATTATGCAGCTTACCACCACGATTCCCCATTAAAGTCGCACTTTTTGAGGGATGCGCGTTCAATTTTCCCCAAGGATCAACCCGATTTTGTAGAGTCATGTCTTCTCTTCAATGTTGTAAAAAAGAACCAAGGTATTGCTATGGATTAGGCTTTGAAGCTGTGCAATGTTATCATAGCGGGTATCCCAATTTTATTCTATTTGCTATGTCATATTCAGTGAAATTTACTTTAAATCATGAACAAGACACTCAAAAATTTGCGCAAGTGCTCTCACAACAAGTACATTCAGGCGTTATATATTTGATTGGTGATTTAGGGGCTGGAAAAACGACATTTACGCGTTACTTTATCCAGAATCTTGGGCATCAAGGTTCAGTAAAAAGCCCAACTTATACCTTGGTTGAGCCATATACCATTCAAGGCAAAGAAATTTTCCATTTTGACTTGTATCGTTTAGATGATCCCTATGAATTAGAACTGATGGGAATTCGTGATTATTTAGAAACCCCAGATGCTTTATTCTTATTTGAATGGCCGTCAAAAGGTGGAGACGAAATTCCAAAAGCTGATCTAATCATTGATATTCAAAAATCGGATGATGAATTGACTCGGTTTGTTACGCTAACCACTGAATCCGAATCTTTATCTCAAACTTTGCAGGAACAATTGAATGGCGCATGATTCAACTCGTCGTATTCATACCCTTGATGCTGCCTTAGCCAACCAGATTGCTGCGGGTGAGGTGATTGAACGTCCATCATCAGTTGTTAAAGAATTATTAGAAAATGCAATCGATGCTGGCGCAACCGAACTTATTATTCGGGTAGCGCAAGGTGGTTCGACCCTGATTGAAATCATTGATAATGGCCATGGAATTCATCCTGAAGATTTACCATTAGCGGTGATGCGGCATGCGACAAGTAAAATTAAAACATCGGAAGACTTGCATGCAATTGTTAGTTTAGGCTTTCGTGGAGAAGCATTAGCTTCGATTGCTGCAGTATCACGTTTAACGTTGACCAGTAGCCAAGATGAGCAAGGCGTGGGTTATCAGGTTGAAGTGAATGGAACAGCGTTTGATCATCAACAAATACAGGCTGTTGCAGCACAAAAAGGTACACATATTCGTGTACAAGATTTATTTTTCAATGTGCCAGCGCGCCGAAAGTTTTTAAAAAAACCAAGTACAGAATTTGGTCATATTGAAGAAATAGTCCGTCGTTTGGCTTTGACTCATTTTGAAATTCGTTTTGTACTCGAACATAATGATAATATTCGTTTAAATTTGCCGATTGCTGATAGTGGTGAATTACGTTATCAGCGTGTCCAGCAGTTGTTAGGTCAACAGTTTATTCAAAATGCCTATTGGATCGATGCTGAAAGTATCAATATGCGTTTGTCAGGCTGGTTAGGACATCCTTCCGACGCACGAGCACAGGCTGACATGCAATATGTGTATGTGAATGGTCGTATTGTCAAAGACAAAACCATTTCACATGCGTTACGTATGGCCTATGAAGGAATTTTGCATGGTCATCAACATTCATCTTATTTATTGTTTTTAGAAGTTGATCCTGAAAATATCGATGTGAATGTACATCCAACCAAACATGAAATTCGTTTTTTGAACCAGCGTGAAGTACATGAGTTTGTACGGCATTATGCCAAAGCAACCTTGTCTCAATTTCAAACCGCAACTGCTGATTTAGCACAAGCGATGAAAACAGATGAAGCTGAGGCAGAAAATTTTAATTATCAGCCTCAGCCAAAATACCAACAACAATTCAATTTACATCGAGCAGTAGCTGAGCCTGAACGACAAGCCAATCAGCAGGTTGTTGTTTCGACAGATTTACTCACTGAGTTTAATCAAAGCCGCCCACAGGCAGTACAGTATAATTCAACACCTCAAGAACCACGTTATAATGGCTCTGCACAGTTAAATAATGCACTCAAAAGCTATTTAGCGCCTTTACGTGAAGAAACAGAAGATGGAAATGATCAAGGCCCATCACGTGTAGATGAGTTTCCTTTGGGAATTGCAATCGCACAACTGCATGGCATCTATATTTTGGCGCAAAATACTGAAGGCCTGATCATTGTGGATATGCATGCGGCACATGAACGTATCTTGTTGCAGCAGATGAAGTCGGCATGGGATAAACCTGAATTTTGGACTTCGCAACAACTGCTGATTCCTAAAGTTGTTTCCATTACTCGTATGGAAGCGACTCGCGTTGAAGATTTACAACCACAATTAGAACGTTTGGGGTTGGAAATTGATCAATATGGCGATGATCAAGTGATTGTGCGTGGTGTGCCTGCCATTTTGCATAAAGCTGACTTTAGTAATTTAATTCCAGAACTATTAAATGATCTTGATCCAAATGATGAAGCCAGAGGCCTATTACAAAAACGTGATGAGCTTCTTGCTGGTATGGCGTGTCATGGGGCTGTAAGAGCACATCGACAACTCAGTCTTTCGGAAATGAATGCTTTATTACGCCAAATGGAACAAACTGAATTTGCCAGTCAATGTAATCATGGGCGTCCAACTTGGCGCGCATTTCCATTGCATCAATTAGATAAATTATTTGCTCGAGGAGAGTAGTTTTACATGTCAAATCAATTGCCCGTCATCAATTTAATGGGGCCTACCGCAAGTGGTAAAACAGCATTGGCATGCGAACTCTATGAACGCGGTAATTTCGAATTGATTTCTGTGGATTCAGCTTTAGTTTATAAAGATATGGATATTGGGACTGCTAAACCCACAAAAGAAGAGCAACAACAATACCCGCATCACTTAATCGATATTATTACACCGCTGGAAGTGTACTCGGCAGCCCAGTTTGTTGAGGATGTTTGCCCATTAATTGATGACATGCACGCACGGGGCAAGACACCAATTTTAGTGGGCGGCACAATGCTATATTTTAAATCGCTACTTGAAGGATTAGCTGATAATCTACCGAATGCGGATCAAAGTATTCGTGATGCAATTCTCGCTAAAGCTGATCTTGAAGGCTGGCAGTCTGTTTATGATGAATTGGCTTCTGTTGATCCAATTGCTGGACAAAAGTTCAAAGTTTCAGATAAACAAAGAATTATTAGGGCATTAGAAGTTTACCGAATTACAGGTGAACCAATAACAAAATTACAGGCAGAGCAGCCTAAAAATCAACCATATCGTTACAAATTTCATAATTACGCATTGATGCCAGATCGGGTAGAATTACATCAACGTATTGAGCAACGTTTAAGCAAAATGTGGAGTATTGGATTTTTAAATGAAGTAGAGGAATTAATTAGAAAATACGATTTAAGTGATAATTTACCATCCATGCGGTCTGTGGGTTATCGTCAAGCTTTAGATTTTTTATTAAAAAGTGATCTAAGTCTCAAAAATAAAGTAGAAATGGAGAGCAAAGCATTATTTGCGACACGGCAACTTGCCAAACGTCAATACACTTGGTTACGTTCTTTGCAAGAAATACACGATTTTAAAACTTACGTGACGATAAAGCAGGCGAAAGAAGACTTGCGAAACTTCTTTGGATAACGCAAAATTCGCAGGCTGTCTTTTTATAATTTTTAGTTGAAAAATAAAGATAGTTTTTTTGCGCTGATTTAAAAATTTTTTGGAGTTACAAATGTCTAAAGGTCAAACTTTACAAGATCCGTTCTTAAATTCTCTCCGTAAAGAACGTATTCCAGTTTCTATTTTCCTCGTGAACGGTATTAAATTACAAGGGCATATTGAGTCTTTTGACCAATATGTTGTTTTGTTAAAGAACACTGTAAGCCAAATGGTTTACAAACACGCTATTTCTACAGTTGTTCCTGCGCGTAACCCTCGTCCAGCTGGTGCTCAAGGTACTGGTGGCTTCCCAGCTCAAGGTGCTACAGGTGGCTTCGGTGGTCAAGGTGCTGCTGGTGGCTTCGGTGGTCAAGGTGGCGGCTTCGGCGGTCAAGGTGGCTTCGGTGGTCAAGGCGGCTTCGGTGGTCAAGGCGGCTTTGGTAGCCAAGGTGGCTTTGGTGGTCATCAAGGTGGCTTCGACAGCGAAACTAAATTCGAAGATGGTCAAGAAGACGAAAATAATCGTTAATTGATAATGATCGTTAAGAAAATGCCAGTCTAATTTCAGACTGGCATTTTTTTGTGTTTAAAAAGTCAGAATAAATATTATGGAAATGATTATTGCTGCTGCGTGTTGCAGTGTACTGGTATCGATTTTATTAAAGTTTTTAAAAACAAAAGGGTTTGATGTCTTTCAAATGATCGCATGGAACTATTTGAGTGCAAGCATCTTGTGTTTTTATTGGTTTAAAACTGACATCACGCATATCTCAATTCAGAATACTCCTTGGTGGCTTATTTTTCTTTTAGCTATTTTACTCCCTAGCATTTTCTTATGCTTAGCTAAATCATTGCAATTTGCTGGAATTCTTAAAACTGAAATAGCCCAAAGATTATCAGTTGTACTTTCTTTACTTGCGGCCTACTTTATATTTTCAGAACAATTTAGCCAGTTAAAATTAATTGGTGTTGGTGTTGGGATAATCGCAGTCTTCGCTATTATTTTTGGACAGGCGACTGAGAAATCGCTTAAAGGCACCAGTGTAAGATCAGCGCTTTTCCTGTTAAGTGTTTGGGCTGGATACGCTGCAATTGATGTATTGCTTAAATATAGCAGTACTTTAGGGCTGCAGTTTGCAGTGACATTAAATTTAACATTTATAGCTGCATTTATTTTATCAATAGGCTATCTTGCATTTGCGCAACCAAATTGGCAACCTAAAAATATATTTATGGGTCTACTTCTTGGTGGGATAAATTTCGCGAATATTGCCTTGTATGTAAAAGCACATATGATTTTTAAAGAGTCACCTGCAATCGTATTTGCTGGAATGAATATTCTTGTCGTCATGTTAGGTGTAGTTAGTGGCGTAGTGTTCTTTAAAGAAAAACTAACTACTTACACATGGATTGGTTTATTTACTGGAATATTTGCAGTGCTGTGTTTAGCTAAATCAATGATGAATTAAGGGAGCTTTAACTCCCTTAAATTAAAATTATAAGCGAGTGAATACGACTTGATCTGGCAGTCGCGATTTAGGCAATTTTGCATTAAAGTCATTTTCACTACGATAACCTAGAGAAACAACAACGGATGCCTTTAAACCTTTTTCAGCTAATCCAAATTCTTGATTGATAGTATCTCGATCAAAGCCTTCCATTGGGGTTGCATCAATTCCTTCTAATCCTGCAGCGAATAGTAGTTGCCCAAGTGCAAGATAAGTTTGATTTTCCATCCAAGCAGAGAGATTTTTAAGTTCATTGCGATAAAACTCAACATAGCCTTTACGAGTATCTCGTTGCCCTTGTTTTGCGGTTTCATCTTTGAAGCGACCATTTAGTTCATCTTGTTGTAGTAATTGTTCTAAGTATTCAGCGCTGATATCAGTACGAGTACAAAATACGAGAGTATGCGAAGAATTTAAAACTTTTGCTGAATTATAAATATAGTTACCAGTTAGGGCTTTCGCAATTCTTTGTTTCGCCTCATCGGTTTCAGCAATTAAAAAATGCCAAGGCTGAATATTTACTGAAGAAGGGCTGAAACGCAGAACTTCGAGTAGTTTTTCAAATTGTTGTTGTGGAATTTTTTTCTCTGCATCATATGCCTTTGTTGCATAGCGTGTTTTGGCAGTAACTAGAACATCCATCCGTCTTTCACTCAATTAGAAATTTTAATGATTTTACTTGATATTAATTACATCGAAAGTAGCTAAATGTGATTTTGTATAGAGATTTAAGTTTTACGAACGGTGAATAAGTTAGTCAAAAAAAATCTACGTATTTACTCGATTAATATGACCATTTTTTGAAATCGAGCTTAAAGTTTTCTTGCTCATTTATCTCAAGTATCCAAGCCGTATCTTCACGCCAATCACCAAGGACAATACGCTTTTTATTAATAACTTCGTGAATTTCAGGGCGATGGGTATGACCGTGGATTAAGAAATCTACTTGATGAATGGCATTTTCAACGACATGCAGATTCACATCCATAATGTCATAACTTTTTAGTTGTTTAGTTTCACTACTTTTTTTACGAAAACCATTGGCAAGTTTTTGTCTAAAATTTAAAGGTGTGCTCTTTAGAATGCCCAATAAGATTGGATTACGTATCACTTTGCGAAAACGTTGATAAGCAACATCATCGGTACATAAAGCATCGCCATGTTCGAGGCGAAACTTCCTATGATTAATTTCTAGAATATAAACATCAGGTAAAAGCGTAGCATTAAATAGTGCTAAAAACTTCTTACCCAAAACAAAATCTCGATTTCCAACTTGGAAATAAACATGATTATTCGCAGCTGTGAATTCTTGTAAGGCTGTAATAATTTCATCTAGCCATGGGGCACTATAATCATCACCAATCCAAGCATTAAACCAATCACCCAAAATATAGAGGTGTGTGTTTTTATCCTGATATTGTTTCAATAAAGCCAAAAACCCTCGAACGAGTCGAGGGTGATCAGGTGACAAGTGTAGATCTGAAATAAACAGGTAGGTCACACTTTTTTCCTTTTAATCTCCCTAAATCCCTCTTTAAAAAGAGGGACTTTCCTCCCTTTATAAAGGGAGGTTGGCAGGGATTATTACTCAGCAATAATTTTAGCTGATTCAATCACAACGTTCTCTAAAGGAACATCTGCATGGTAACCACGGTTACCAGTACGCACGCCTTTAATTTCAGCTACAACATCCATACCTTCTACAACTTTACCAAATACCGCATAACCCCAGCCTTGTGCAGTTGGCGCTGTGTGGTTTAAGAAAGAGTTGTTTTTAACGTTGATAAAAAATTGAGCAGATGCAGAGTGCGGAGCTTGAGTACGCGCCATTGCAATTGTGCCTTCATCGTTGCTTAAGCCGTTGTCAGCTTCATTTTCGATAGAATCACGAGTAGCTTTTTCTTTGAAGTTTTCGTCCATGCCACCGCCTTGGATCATGAAACCATCAATCACACGGTGGAAAATTACGCCGTCATAGAAACCGTCGCGTACATATTCTAAGAAATTTGCAACCGTTTTTGGTGCTTTTTCAGCGTTAAGCTCAAGAACAATACGACCTTTATTGGTATTTAATTCGACTTGAGGAAAACTCATTACATTAATCTCCTAAACATGGGTTTGTGACCATGGGTTTTTGGTTGAGAGAAGCATAAGCAAACTGTAAACTACAAGGCAAGTAAAAAACGTTAAAATCTTTCATAAATAGCAAAGATTGCGTTTTTATTTCCCATTTTTAACTGTAAGAAGTGATTTACACCCTATGAAGCCAAATGATGTTGTTTCAGAACTGCCAAAGACCCCGACGCCGAATACTCATGCCTCTGTCGATGCCGCGCAGCAAGAACAACAGGCAGGCTTGGACTTTGTACGTCAGGTGATTACCGATGATTTAAAAGAAGGTCGTACCCAAAAAGTTGTAACTCGTTTCCCGCCTGAGCCAAATGGGTATCTGCATATTGGTCATGTCAAAGCAATTTGTTTGAACTTTGGTATTGCCGAAGAATTTGATGGTCTATGTAATTTACGTTTTGACGATACAAACCCAGATGCCGAAGAACAAGAATATGTTGATGGTATTGCCAATGATGTGAAATGGTTGGGCTTTAACTGGAATGGTGAGCCTCGCTATGCTTCTGGTTATTTCGATCAACTTTACACGTGGGCTGTTCAATTAATTGAACAGGGGGATGCCTATGTGGACTTGCAAACACCTGAAGAAATCAAGTTGAATCGCGGTAGCTTTGTGGAGCCAGGTAAAAACTCACCATACCGTAATGCGACTGTGGAAGAAAATCTGGCGCGTTTTGAGCAAATGCGTAATGGTGAGTTGGGCGAGGGCAAAGCGGTTTTACGTGCCAAAATTGATATGACTAGCCCGAATGTACACATGCGTGACCCAATCCTTTATCGCGTGTTGCACTCAGAACATCACCAGACAGGTGACAAGTGGAAAATGTATCCAATGTATGACTATGCTCATCCATTGTCTGATGCAATTGAGGGTATTACCCACTCACTCTGTACTTTAGAGTTCCAAGATCACCGTCCGTTCTATGACTGGGTGATTGAGAAAGTCCACTCTCAGGCTGTACCGCGTCAATATGAGTCATCACGTTTAAACATCGATTACACGATTACTTCTAAACGTAAATTGCGTAAATTGGTTGAGGGTAACCATGTACAGGGTTGGGATGATCCGCGTATGCCAACCGTAGTGGGGATGCGTCGCCGTGGTTTTACCCCAGAAGGTCTGCGCGATTTTTGTAAGCGTGTGGGTGTGTCGAAAACTGACGGTATTGTTGATGTGGCAATGCTTGAATTCTGTATTCGTCAATCTTTGGAAAATGCCGCAGCGCGTGGAATGGCGGTATTAAATCCACTTAAAGTCACGCTCACTAACTTACCTGAAGAATTAGATTTAACTCATTCACGTCATCCAAATGTTGATATGGGTGAACGCGTTATTCCATTAACACGTGAACTTTATATTGATCGTAAAGATTTTGAAGAAGTACCACCAAAAGGCTTTAAGCGTCTGATTCCAGATGGTGAAGTGCGTTTACGCCATGCCTATGTGATTAAATGTGATGAAGTAATCAAGGATGCCAATGGTGAAGTAATTGAGCTTAAATGTTCAATTGATCCTGAAACGTTAGGCAAAAACCCTGAAGGTCGTAAAGTCAAAGGGGTTATTCATTGGGTCTCTGCAACGAAAGGTATACCTGCTGAAATTCGTATTTACGATCGTTTATTTACCGAAGCTGCGCCAGATGCAGATGATGATTTCTTGGCAAATCTAAATTCTGAATCATTAAAAGTCGTTCAAGCGGTGATTGAGCCTGCTTTGGCACAAGCACAACCTGAAGATCGTTTCCAGTTTGAACGTGAGGGGTACTTTGTTGCAGATCAACATGATCATAATGCTGATAAACCTGTATTCAACCGCATTCTTGATCTTAAAGATAGCTTTAAAGTAGAGAAGAAATAACCTTTAGGCGAATTTGAACTCTTTTTAGCTCGAAGAATTTAGTTTAGACATGGAAAAGCCCAATTTTAAATTGGGTTTTTCTATTATATTATGGATTTATGTGGTAGAAATAAATAATCATTGAAATAAGTAAAACCGTCGACATGAATAAATAAGTATTAGACTTCCGTCATAAATCAAAAAACGTACAATTTATTTGATCTTAAATTAATCAGCAAAATTATTTAATTCAA